>JAKLZG010000083.1 GCA_024256165.1 Candidatus Methylarchaceae archaeon HK02M2 | reverse complement strand
TATTATTTTTTATGGTTTGTGCCCTCCTGGAATAGATCTCTATATATAATAAGTTTGGATACTTTTTGGTCTCTAAATCTCATTATAAACTATTTTTATAAAAATAAAAAAAGAGGGGGGGGGATTTAAAGAGTGTCTTTTTGTCTTTAACTTATGGATGGTATCGCGAAAACGGTTAGAGCTCTACGTCCAAACTCAAGAAGCGCTCCACCGATGACAGGACTACCAACCTGTATTTCGATGTTGTATGTTCCTGCAGGTAAATTTTCGATGAAAAAGTGAAATGATGCGGTATCACTATGTGGTACAGAAGGGCCAGTGCAAAGATAAGCATTGGGTGCGGCAGGTATGGTTTCTTCACCTTGTTCTATAAGAGCTGTAAAGATAAGAGCGACATTTGTGGTGGAAGTGTAATATTCTACTGTACCTAATATAACTACGTGGCTTTCCTCGTCTAGTGTTATTGTTACTAGCAAATCAGGAATGGGGACAGGGTCAATACTCGGAACATCTACTGTGTATAAAGTATTACTGTAGGCAGAAGCATGGGGGATACTATCTATCGGTCCTGCAGGTCCTTGAGGTCCTGCTGGTCCTTGTGGTCCGGGGTCTCCCTGTGGTCCTTTTAGACAGGGCCAATTGGGGAAGCTGTTTACCTGTGCTTGGAGTGCTTCGACAATTCCTCGAAGATACTCTACTTCTGCATGGATATCTACTTCTGTTTGCAAATCCTCCACATCTTGTTCAACGCCAATTATAGCATCCCATAGAGCGTCTAAACCCGTTCCTTCTGGTGTTGCAGCCAAGACGGCCGCCCCGAAGAAAAATGATGTAACTATTATGACCGAGATGAGAGCTACCATTTTTCGATTGAAATGCATTTTTTACTCCTCCTCTCATTTTTCAATTAATGGATATAAAAATACCTTTCTGTATATTTTTGATCATTATACTTTCAATTACGGATAAATTCATTCATACTTTCTTAAGGAGTATCTTGGACCCTTCCACATAAATGTTGACTCTATTCCCCATCTTTAGCCCAATGGCTTCAAGAACTTCATTAGGAAAGGTAAATTACGCTCAGTCGAGTTCAGTCCAAGAGGCGAGTATCAAAAGATCCAAGAATCGGTTGAGCGTAATTTTTCCTTAATACGTAAAGGAATTCAAAGCGCAAGTTCGCGTAAATATATTATCAATTCATATAACGAACTCTTATAGATCTATTTCAAATAAATTTTACAAGATAGAAAAAATAATCTAAAGATAACCTAAAAAAAGAGATTAATTCTTAGCGAATAGCTTAATACTAATTGTTAGCGTGGATTCCAAAGATCCATTTCATCTCTTAGAAACTTCGCAAACATTAACACTTCATTAATCAACGTTTCAATGGCTTGTTGTTCTCCCACTCGTATTCTTGGAATTCAAAAAAAGAGAAGAGGTATTATTCGATTAATGCGTAGATTTCAGTAAGTATCTTATCTTCTGATATAGGATACGGGGTTTATTGAGATTTTCACTCTTTAATAAAAGAGATTATACTATCGTCCCATTACTTTGTGAAATCATGATTTTAAGGAAACTTCACCGAAATCAGATGCAAGTTCCCTTTCTTCAATCAAACCACAATTAGCACATTTTATTTTTTTATCAAACCTTACAGCAATCTCACCACATGAGCTACATGTTGCATATATTACACCACTGTCATTGGCGGCTATAGACAGATGGATAATTGCGTTCTCATGACTCCTAACCTTTGCTCTGACTATATCGCCGGGCTTACATATTGTCGCTTTTCTTCTACTTGATTTCTCAGACCTTAACATGAGCATTCCCGTAAATCCGCTAGTAACTCTTTTATCATTGATATAATGTATTCTTATGTTAGCTATATTGCTTTGCACAACTTCTACCAATCCTATAATGTTGTCCCCAACCATTGGCATATTTTTTACCTTTTGTAATGGTTCTATCTTGATTTCCCTTTTTTTGATGTCATGATCAACCATACCTAGTCTTGATGCCCTAATCGTATCTCTATCTACATAAGCTCCATCACTAGCATTAAACTCCTCTATTACAGCAAGTTTATCTCCAGGAATTGTTCTCTTCATTTTTTCTACATTTGAATGGTGAGCTTTCAAAATCATATAAGGTGTCTTAACATCTACTTATAAAGTGATCTTATAAGTAGATCATTTTATACCCATCTATTACTTTGAAAGATATTTTTACACTCCTTCCCATCTAAAATTTCGATAAAGGCTTCTGCCTGAGGAATTGACAGAATAGGTTTATCGAATTTTTCTCCATCTATAGATATTCTGGGACAGGCAGTTTGAATAAATGCATCTATATTCTGTAGTTGAGTCAATCTCTCATTAGTGATTTCATGTAAAGCTATAAGAGAGATGTTTTTACCATGCTTTTCAAGTTCATCCTTGATCTTCTGCACCTTCTCTAACCTTGTTTGCCCCTCTTTTAACCCTATTATGATTCCGATATTATTGGCATCTAAGGCTTTGTATAATGTAAGTATCGCTTTATTAGACATCTTTACAGCTAACGGAGTTATATCTGAAACCTCTCTATAATATGGGTCTAGCATGAATGTGGGTTTGCCTGTAGACAAAGCTATCCCTAACGCATGGAATACACTCTGACCAAGGAAGGCAAAGGCATTAACACTTTTTCTAATATTAAAAGCTGTAGAGAAATCGCACCCTAAGACTTGTCCATCCTTCATAAATCCCTTTCTTTTACCTACGATTACTTCAAGATTTTTTTTTTGTAAAAACGATCGAGCTATTTCAATCTGATGAATATGTTGACTGATTGTACATAACCCTATCTTTTTATAGTTCATAAGAGTCGTTATGGAAGCTTTCAAGACTTCATCGAATTTTATATCATCCAGTGCGTCTATTAATATCGTCTTTTTGCCTATTTTATCTATGGCAACATTATGACCTATGTGAAATACTATATCAACACCTAACTTTTCGACTTCATTATCGACGGTATCACATATACCATAGCATGGATCGGCAAATGTTATAATTTGTAAATTAAATAACCCTTGAATCTTTGATGCTAATTCTTCTATTTTCATCAAAAGGCCATTGGGTGCGTTAAATGCAACAATCTTCGGTTTCATTTTTTCGATTTCTGAGACTATCTTATCTTCATCAATCCATATCATATAAACCACTTAAAAATTTGTAATTTTAATGTTAACGAACATTATTCATTTAATTTATTGATGTTTAGATAAAATAAGTTTAATCAGATTTTTAACTCTCTTTAACCACTTTTTTTGATTGTTTCAAAAGAACTTGTTTTATATAAGTTGGGATCGGTAGTTTGCTTGCTGCTACCTTAAGAGCCTCTTTTGCATCCTTTAGATACTCAATTTTTGAATTCACTTCTAAAATAACACTATCGATCTCCACCCTTGCAGCTAAACCTACCGGTTTTCCAAAAGCCCTTCTCATGCCCTCTTGAAGCCTATCTGCACCTGCCATGGCTAACATCTTATTCTCTCTTAAAACAACGTGAGGATAAACCTTGATTTGAAAGTGGTAGCTTTCGCCAACTATATTCGATAACTTCTTGTTCGCAGCTATCCTTGCAGCTTCAAGGGCATTATGCCTTATCTGAGCCCTCTCCTTCGCTCTTAATTCAAGTTTTAAATTATAATCTTGACTAAAGGTGCCCATATTGAATTTGACTATCTTATTCCTTGGGATGCTTGATATGAACTCTCTTCTTACATAAGCATGCCCTTTTATATCCCTGTAATTTTTTCCACGCATTGTTCCTCACTCTACACTAAGTGTAGTTTAATATTCCTTTACACCCTCTTTTTAATTTTTTCATAGTGATGTTAAGATTATCAACTTTGCTGTGGACTAATCATACTAAGAATAATATTTGGTGTATGTCTCTTTATTATCCTCTTAATCTTCCGCTTACCTTTTGGAGTTAATCGGTATTCAGTAAATAAAAGTTCATCAGTAGGTTCGGCAGACTTCAGTTCGCCCTTTTCGATAAGCCCTTTTTCAACAAGTAAATCAGCATAGTTGTAGAACATAGCAGTACACAAGTTAGTATCTGCCATCAAGCGAGACATCTTTGCCCTACCCCCTCGATAGAAGAGAGAATAGAGTATGATTGTCTCTGTCTTAGATAGTTTGATTCGCTTTCCTACCAAAAATTTCCAACCATACCTATGGAACTGATATGTTATTAAAGCTATTATTTAAATGACTTAAGTTATTACCTCATATAAACAAATGAATAGTGAGAATTTACTTCTGATTGAAGCAAATCATTTAATTAAATATAAAACAATCTTGGGACTTTGTAGGATTTATTGTTCTATGATGAATTCATCAGTATCAGTTCTTATTGAAAGGGTTAAACCATGCTAAAATGCTCATTTAGTTTAATTTTATTTTATAGCCTCTCTTTATAAAATTAACAAAATTTAATAACCTATTATGTTGAACTCAGAGGTGGTTTTGAGCGAACAGACAACTCCGAGAATTGAAGATATAATGATACCAATATATGAAATGGAAAATGAGTTAGACAAGACAAAGGCAAAAGTTGGAGAGACAAAAAAAGAATTATCAATTTTTGCACAAAAAGAGGCTGTAAAGGTAAAAAGTGAAATTATAGAAGAGGCTAAGAAGAAGGCAGAGGAGGATCTAGCTAGCGTAAAAGTTGAGGCTGAGAAGGAGGCAGAAAAAATCTTGTCTAGAGCTGACGAAGAAATAAAAAATCTAAAATCTAAGATAGGAGAGGTATACGATCAAGCAGTAGACATGGTTTTAAAGACCTTACTTGGCGAATAATCAGCACAATTGATCAAAGGACTTAATTCTACGGACTTACCTTTTTTGGAAGAAGGCTTATAAATTATTACGTAAACCAATCGATGGGTAAGAATGCGTATAGTAGCTGTAGGCAAGAGGAGCTTCGTAGTAGGCTTCAGACTGGCTGGCGTGACAGGAGTTGAGGTCAAAACTTCTGAAGAAGCCTTAAAGGAGATCACGAAGATGATGCAAAACAAAGAGGTAGGCTTGATCTTGGTCAGTGATGATATAGGTAAACCTATTCGCAATAAGCTTACAGCTATGAGGACTAAACAAGCAGTTCCTTTACTATATGAGATACCTGAACCTGGCGGTACTTTGGAAAAAATCGAATATAGAGATCTGCTTAAGTCCATGTTGAAGATGGCTTAATTTTAATTTATAGCAGTATTATCTACTTATTACCTTAAAAAACTAAATGATTATTCTGCTGACATTACTCTGTTTTATAGTTAAAACTATTCAAGTTTATAATTAATATAAAGAGAATGATTGTAGTTTAACATTTCTAGAGATGAAGATAAAAGTGTATTCTGACGGTGCTTCAAGGGGTAATCCAGGACCTACAGCAATAGCCTTTATGATTTTTAATGAGGATGGAAAAATCTTGAAAAGATATTCTGAGTATATAGGGATAAAAACTAACAATCAAGCCGAGTATGTAGCTTTAATATCTGCTCTAGAGTCTGCTGCTTATGTATTGACTGATAAAGAGGTAGATTGCTATATGGATAGTGAACTTGTTGTAAAGCATCTAAAAGGAAAATATAAAGTACGAAATCCTAAACTGAAAACCTTATGGCAGAAAGTGCAAAAGCTCAAGCAAAATTTTCATAGAATAGATTTCATACATGTGAACAGAACAGATGTAA
>JAKLZG010000082.1 GCA_024256165.1 Candidatus Methylarchaceae archaeon HK02M2 | reverse complement strand
AGGTAGAGAGAGGATGTGTGATTATTTACCATCCTCGAATTTTTAAATATTCAATGGATACTGAATGGATATCTATTAATTAAATATCATTAATTTTTGATGCAGATAATTTATATATATCAATCTTGGCCGAATCCTAGGAAGAAATATGTCGATTAAGGGAGCAATGAATTATTCTTTCACTGCCGCTATCATCTCTACCTTAAAGTCGTATATGTTAAATTCTGAAGATTATGAAGCATTATTGAAATCTACTTCTGTTAAGGATTTTTATAATATATTAGAAAAAACATCATATCGTATTTTTTTAAGTAAAACATATGAAGAAAAAGAAGCAGAGAATCTTGAGAGAAGGCTGTACGAGGACTATATCAATACCTTGAACAAGATTTACAGAGTATGTCCTCAAATAAGTCTCAAAATGGTAGATGCAATCCGTCTTAAACATGAATTGCACTCATTAAAGATGATTTTAAGGGCGTTGATTAGTGAGCTGGATACTAAGTATGCCCTTCAACTCGTAATTCCAATAGGTAAATATAGCCCAGATGTCTGCAAATCGATATTAGAATCTAAATCTATACAAATAGCTATTGAAAATGTTGAAGAACCTGATCTGCGCCGAGCCTTAATCGATATTTTTAAGCAACAAAGGGAATCAATTGTCTCTTATCTTTTGGAGGCAACAATTGATCGATATTCACTAACCAAAATCTGGCGCTCCTTATTACCTGAACCAGATAGAGTCGCCCGACGTATTGTTGGTACGATGACAGACTTCTCAAATATTATGTTTGTATTACGTTCCAAATATTTGGACCTAGAAGCAGATATTATACATTCGTTTATTATTCCAGTTTATCGCTATTTCCCACCTTCACAGCTGGATAAAGTAATTGGAGCTCCAACCACACGTGATGCCATGAGACTTTTAAATCAAGGGTATTATGGTAAGTTGATAACTCAACCCTCTCTTGGGTCAGAGACCACAGCTCTTTCTGAAATTGAAACAATTTTTGATCGTTATTTAGCTCAAGAATGCTTATATTCTTTTCAGGGCTATCGATTTCATGCTGGACTTATCATTAGCTATCTGACACTAAAGTTTAATGAAATATCAGACATTAGCGCTATACTGTTTGGCAAAGTTAATAAAGTGCCTGTTGACACCATACGCCGTAAGTTAATACTTCATCAACGTATATCTTAACTTATTTACATGGTGGTTGAACAAATTTGGAAATAAAAACCAATCAAGTTAAACAACGCTCAAAATATCGAATACAAGGATCTGTACCGATGGTTGAGATTGCAGCCTTCGTACATAAAGACTATATCGATCGAGTTATGCATGAAGTTGGACGACTCGAAAGCCTTCAGTTAACAGATGCTCATGCGTCTCTTGAGAAGTTCCAAGAACCATCGATAGAAGAGACCAGTGAACTTTCATTAAAAATTCCATCATTACTCTCACGAGTTGACTCCTTACAATCTCTCCTAAAGTCAGAGGTACAAACAAAGGAAGAACTAGACGTTCCTGTTGAAAATCTAGAAGATTTACTGAAATTATCTGAAGAGAAAATTACATCAGTGGAGAAGGCAGTATCCGAAATTCAGAGTGAAGTAGATCAATTAGAAATGGAAGACGAATCGGAAAAAGAGAAAATATTGAAGGAGAAGTTAGCAGAAATATCCGATAGTAAAGGGCCTGATCTGGATGCTATTACTCGATCTCTTGAAGCCCAACAAAAAATAGATGATGTAAAAACATTGATGGTGCGCACAAAGAATGCATATGCCTTTGAAGGATGGATTCCTCAGGAAAGATTGGATGAGACGGTCAATTCGATTAGAACTTTTTCTGAAGGGTACGGAGACATTGTATACACTAAAGAGGCTCCAGCTAGTTCAAAAGAGGTTGAAACAGATAATGAAAAACCTCCTACATCAATTAAAACGCCCTCTTGGATGGGAAAACTGTTCTCCGCTTTCTTTGGCTTAACTAAAGCCTTTGGAATGCCAGACTTTTATGAAATCAATCCCGTCTTGCCTTTCTTGATCACCTTTCCAATTGTCTTTGGTATGATGTTCGGGGATATAGGTCATGGCCTCCTACTTATTATTTCAGGTATAATCTTTTACTTGATGAGAAATAAGGTCGAATTGAAGCCAGGAAGCATATTCTCTTACATTTTTAAGGGCGCTCCCATAATAATTGTATGCGGTATTGCAGCAATGTCATTCGGTTTCCTATATGGAGAGTTTTTTGGAAGTGAGGAATTTTACTCAATGTTAACTGGATTGCACGAACCTATCTGGTTTTCACCAATTCACGATCCTATATCCCTACTAAAGTACTCCATCATGTTTGGCGTCTTTCAGATATCCTTTGGCTTGATGCTGGATTTAATCAATAAGTTGTCCTCTAAGCGTATAAAGGAAGCCATCATGGGCCCAATTCCTTGGCTCTGGCTCTACCTTAGTGGGAGCTACTTGGTGTTTTCAGAAGGTTTCGGTGTCTTTAAGATCATATTTCAGGATCCTGCTGTTATGGGTATATACGTTCTGCTTCCATTCGGAGTTTTATTGCTCACGAATTTTATTGCTCATAGAACCATGGGCCTAATGCATGCATTAGAAGCCTTACTGATGTCCTTTTCACACACCGTCTCATATACGCGTATCCTTGCTCTCAAAATGGTTCACTCAATATTTAGTGTACTTATACTTCCGACAAGCACTATAGGTCTAATAATCTTCCCAATTGGAACCATCTTTCTTATAGGAATATTTGAAGGTCTGCTTGCCTTCTTACACACCCTCCGATTACATTGGATCGAATGGTTCACAAAATTCTACAAAGGAACAGGAATACCCTTTAAACCCTTCAGTACAAGAAGAATCCCGTTGTCTGACTAAACGATCAACCTTGTCACAAAAAGGTTTTATGGGCAAAATAGGCAAGTTCCTAATCTTCGGTCTTGAATTACCTATTCTTGTTATTATAGGTCTCTATATCGGATTTTTATTCGGGGAAAATTTGAATGGCCCTTGGACTGGTGTATTTACTCTAGTCGGCGCCTTTATCGGTCTTATAATAGGTTCGATCATTCTTTGGTGGGTTGCTATAAAGATGTATAGAACAAATAAATCATCCATTAAATCTTCAAGTTCTCATCTATTACACCGTAAATTTTAATACATGCATATTATCTCCCTTGGATTGTGCAGGAGCTTGAAAGGAAAAATCAATAAAAGAATCTTGTTCATGGCTGCATTTGGTGCCCTGATCATGTGCACCATTTCGTTAGCCCCAATTTCATTAGCCCAAGAAGGAGAGATGGGAGAAACAGGCCTTTTAATCGTTGGTGCAGGTCTTGCTGCGGGACTTGCTTGCTTTGGAGCAGGTATAGGTTTAGGAATTGCAGGTTCGGCGGCTATTGGTGCTATCAGTGAGAAACCTGAGATGTTCGGTATGACCTTCATCTATATAGTCTTCGTCGAAGCGGTGGCAATATATGGGCTCGTCATCGCATTCATGGTTCTAGGAATGGTATAACATAAAGGGTAGCATATCAGTCAGAGCAATGATATAAGAGATTATTAGTGAAGCCAACTTTAGATTCATATTAGTATGAGATCAATATCTAGACTCATACTAATATGATGATGATACTTCATGATAAATGTATATACTCAATCTAATTATATACATTGAGTAAAATCACCTTCTTTTATAGAAGTTAATCATCAATAATAAAAAAGGTGTTTATTGTAGAAATAATTTATATATACTTGAAGTGTTTGCTTCATCTTGTCTCGGTGCAACTCATGAATCGTATAAAACGTATTTCGATCCAGTTGTTGGAGAAGCATGGTAATATATTTACTGATGATTTCGATAAAAACAAAGACGTGTTAGGACAAGTAGCTATAGTGTTGTCCAAGCAGTTGAGGAACGAAATCGCTGGATATATCACAAGTTCTAAGAAAAAGGAAAAAGAGGATGAGACTGTATCTGAAGAAGCATCGGAGGATAATGCCGAATCAGAGTAAGAATGTATAAATCTTTAAACTTAAACTTAAATTTATGATTAAATCCTTTTTATTTATATCATTATGATCAAAGTTAAAGCTCATGGGTCTTTAATAACTGCTCTAGGTAAAGCAGAATTTGAAATTAATGAAGATGGAATAAAAGTTAAGAAAATCCTTGATATAATTACATCATCTTCTGGATATAAGCCATCACCACTCCTTATGTTAATTTTGGTCAACGGTATAGAAATATCTGCTTTAGATCAAGAAGATACGGTTGTGAAGTCGGGCGATAAAGTCGTCTTGATACCAATCCATGGGGGATAAAATTGAAATTTATCAGACTTAACGAGAACACCTCATCCCTCATTATCGGGATAAAGCGAGTGTATATTGGCGATCCTGAACAATTTTTAAGAAATATCAGAGAGAAATTCCCAAGCCTTACCGTACAAGCTTTAGACGCAAACTTCGTTGCTGGCTTTGAACATATAAAATTGATCTTACACCAATCATGGATTGCATTCAACAGAGGCATCTCTTACTCAAAAAAGCTTGATTTGGAGCTTATCGTCAGAGTGGCCTGCGACTCCCAGATAAATAGAGCTCTCACGACCGTGGGGTTAAAATCTGGAACGATGGATTTAGTACTCATTGCTATAGGTAATCAAAAGCATTTAAAATCCTATGCTGAAGCCATAACGAGTTTAGGAGAAATCTCAGACAACGTCTTAAAGTTAACTCCAAAAAAGGAGACTTACTTGATGAAGCACCATAATATATCCAATAACCTATTTAAAGCAACAATTGCCATTAAGAATAAATTAGCCATGATACTCTCAGAGAAGGCAAATCTTCTTAGATTTTAGTCAAAATTTAAACTTTACATCTCATTAAGGAGCTCTTTCGCCCTATCCATCCTTACCTTCCTTTCCTCCACCATCTTTGCCGCAATTTTATCAACGATTTCGCCTTTTGCACCTGCCATAATGGCTACATTTCTTGCATGGAGCTTCATATGCCCTCTTTGTATCCCTTCAGTTGCTAGGGCTCTTAATGCCGCAAAGTTTTGAGCAAGTCCAACCGCAGCCATCACTTCAGCAAGCTCTAGTGCACTTTTCACGCCAAGTATCTTTCTGCAAATCTTCGCTATAGGGTGCACAGCTGTAGTACCTCCTATCACTCCTACAGCAATCGGTAATTCTATCGTTCCTACCAAGTCACCATCCTCATTCTTTTCCCAAGTTGTCAATGGCATATAGCGGCCATTCCTAGCAGCATAAGCATGAGCTCCGACTTCTAGTGCTCTTGTGTCATTTCCTGTTGCTAATGCCACTGCTATGATACCATTCATAATTCCTTTGTTATGGGTGGCACATCTGTAAGGATCTGCATCAGCGAAAGCGAAAGCACTCAATACGCTATCTACTACTTCCTCCCCTCCAATTACATCCTTATCCATTATTACCTTCGATCTAACCAGTCTCTTAGTTGCAAGGTTTGAGATTATCCTTAACAAAACCTGACTTTTTGTTATCCTCTCTATAATAGGAGCTACAGCCTCTGCCATAGTATTGACAGCGTTTGCTCCCATAGCATCCTTGCAATCCACGAATAGCTCTGTAATGACCATGGGTCCCTTGATAGTGTCTATAACTTTGACATCTAAGTCCTTTGCACCCCCGCTTAGGGATACTAAGATTGGGTCTTGTTCATTCGCTTTAGCTAAAATCTCTTCTTTAACTGATAATATGCTCATCTTAGAACCGTAGGGGTCTTTTATACCTATGGCTTGTATTTGACCAATCATTATGGGTTCCGTACTATATGTGAAGAAGCCATTCTTGACTCTCGCCATCTTTGCTACATTACTTGCAGCAGCAACTACAGACGGCTCTTCTATAGCCATAGGGATCAAGTAATCCTTTCCATTTATGAGAAAATTTACGGCAATCCCTAAAGGCACAGGCATGGTTCCTATGACATTCTCTATCATCCTATCTGCTAACTCTAGCTTCAATCCTCCCATCGACTGAATCAAGCTTGCCTCATCCTCACTAAGGCCAGCGAAATCCTTAACGATCTTTAATCTATCCTCTGGACTTATTTTGTAGAATCCAGAAATTTTGCTAGTCCTAACTTTTAAAATCATTAGTATACACCCTTTACTATAGTCAAGTGATGACTCTCGTTTAAACCTTATTTTTCTTATTTCAAGAGTTTAAGTGAGATATGAAAGTATATTGGCATTACTACTCGCTTTCCTAGTCTCGAGAAGAATTTTAAATACTACATCTTGGATGTCCTCTCAGCAACTCTACGTTTTCCATAACATCTCTCATAAGTTACTCTTTCAGACCCATTCTATGACTTATCATTTATCTAGATCAATGCACTTCTTGGTATAAAGATATCATAGAATACTTTTTACTTACCTAATTGCACTGAGGGTTCAAGCAATAAAATACCTTTTGACTAATGAATAGTGCAGAGCTGCATAGAGGACATCTAACAACATGTTCTGCTATAGTGATCGCTCCCCGAGTTAACTTCTAAGAAATAAATGAATATAAAAAACCTTTTTAATGGTTTACGATCCGAATATTATTGTTGGGTCGGTCGTCTAGAGAATGGGAGTCTGTATATAAAACTCTCGTTCAGAAAATCTGGTTAGGACAACAGCTTACAGCTGTCACGCTCTGACACGGCGTAGGTCCCAGGTTCAAATCCTGGCCGACCCACCACATTAACCACTTGAGAGCCTGAGGCTTTTAAAGCGTTAACGGAAAGACCTGAATATATCGTTGACAATGGGTTTGTGTCATAACTGCTATAATTTCAGCAAACATTTGAACCTATTCTTTTTTTCATAATATGTGAAGGAATAGTAGTATGAAGTAAGAAGAAAAAAGTATAGAAGAAGTTTACTACTGATAAGGGTTTACTTAAACGATACGGATCTATAATAAGAACAGCTTGTTCTCTTAAATATTCCTATTAGAGTTTTGTATTATCGATCGATAACATTCGTTATTTATTTATTCTTTCTTGACTGCTGCTTTGATCGCTTCCATCATTTTTGGATCGTTGAGTTGTTCATCCGTATAGCCATGCACAGTTTTAGCGTGACTTTTCATATCATCTAACAACTCGTCCATGGTTTCACCGCGAGCGATGTAGGGGCAAGTGGATTTTGGATCTAAATTCTTACAAGCTAATGTTAATCCTATAACAATCTCACCTCCTTCATACTTCAGGTATTATTTAAAAAGTTTATTTGTTTATAAATAATACATAATATTTTAATCTTCGCTTATAATATCTTTTCATACTTTATGAAAAAGCTCACGCTTAAATACTACACTCGAGTAATAGATT
>JAKLZG010000081.1 GCA_024256165.1 Candidatus Methylarchaceae archaeon HK02M2 | reverse complement strand
CATGTAAGGGATAACTCTTCTCATGATAAGTCATTACTATATGATTGGATGTTTGACAATGGTTTAATCTTAGTTACGATTGGTTCGACTCAACCCCATAAATACATTTTGAATTCCGATGGTCGTGTATCTTTCAATAAAGATTCATTTAAGTGGAATGATGCAAGCTTCTTTCTAACTACAGGAGGAGTAGAATCTGAGCTATTAAAGGGTAACTTCGGCATAGGCGATTTTACCCCAACTAGGATCACTAGCTCGTTAGGAATCACGAATTGGTGGAGTTTACAAGGGTTTGATAAAGATAACATAGCACAAGAGGGCATAGATTTCTATGGTTATGGGGATTATAACTTGCTCTATCAAGGAGTTATGTATAACTTGACACTCCCGGCCTTCATAAATGTAGGTGAAGGTGGATGGCTTGCTTTAGGTGATGATTATAATCAAATGTCAGATGAGAAAGTGATTCATGATCTCATAATGTTACTTTTACATGCCCCTTGGGATTCAGAATGGATACCTTATGGATTTTATTGGGACAACAGTTCTAACTTTTACGAAACTCAAAGTGGAAAGTATGAGATTAATGAAGTCCTTTCCACAGAAGGAATACCTAGCTCTCTAGTTGATGGAGTTTCAGTTCGAATCCTTCTCATAGCCTACAATTCTGACTATAATGAAATCTTAATTCAAGAGAACCTTATTAATTTATCTTAAAATTCTTAATTCTCTGTCAAGAGCGATTAGACATAAGATGAAACCGAACCATATTACAAAGTGCTGTATTTCTAAATGATACTTACTCGACCAATAGATAGCATAATCGATCTCTTCGTTATTCTCAGCATATAAAGGGACTTGTACATTACCTTTATTACTTTGTATCTCAAAGTTGCCGATAGTCACAGTGGCTCCATTTCCATCTTCGATCAACATCGATATTGCCAATTGGGATATTCTATCACCTAAAATGTTTGTAGACCCAGAGATATCTCTAGAATCCTTATCAAGTTTAAAGCATATCCAATTACTTCCTTTTTCTACATTAGATGATATATTAAATGTGTATAACCAATCGTCTGTAATATCGAAGACATCAAAGAGTATCTTAGATAAATTTCCTTTGTCTAGTCTAAGGTTTAATTTTACTTCAAAATTTTCATCAACTATCTCATCAACAGGGTATGCAAGTCTAAATAAGGTATTCTGCTTGTCTACACCTCTATCTTCAACAGTTATATTAAGCATAGACACATTTCCTTCAATCGCAGATATGTTTACATCGGCATCACCATAGAGTCCATCAGTGATACGGAATGGGATGGAAGGGTAGACCATCAATAACTTTAGTGTATAGCTTGAGGGATAATCGGTTACAAAAAAATATCTTGTATCATCAAAGTAGCCTCTAAAGCTAGGGGGATTTATATTCCCTTTCTCCAAAATCCTTGATTCAGGTTGAGAGACAACTTGGACAATAACTTCTGATCGAGTTTCAAGCTTCAGCATGACTCGATCATCTTTCGCTAGTTTTCCTAATGATATATATTCTGGTCTATTTAGAGAGAGCTCTACATTTTTCTCCGTTTCATTAAATTTAATAGAACTTTGAACAGAAATGACTAGCCCTATAAGAATAACTACCGAAAGAATTACCAATATGGAAGGCTTCCAAGCCTTTTTTAAAGTGGAAGCTATATTGATCTTGGCCCATTTATAATTGATTTTCAAAGATATTTTATGTCTTAAAGAATAAGCATGGTGAGAAGTTTGATAAAGAATAACGATAAAGAAAATTGTCCTAATTAATATGGCGGATACTAGAAGGACATAGTGCTGATCACTCCATCCTGCATTCCAAGTAAGCCATTGGAGCATTTGAGAGGATTCAAGGACCAATATTAATGGCACCATATAGCTACCTAATGCTATAAGCACATAGAAGGGAGAAGTTACAGAAAACTGGGTACTGTACCCTTTAAAAAAAAACATATACGAGAAATATGTAAATCCAACAAATTGGAGTATGTATTGTTTCTTTCCTTTAAAGATTAATACTCCAAATAAAATCAAGGCAAAGGGAGCAATGGTCAAAAGAGGGGGGAGCCAAGGATAGTTCCAAAGATAGAATACATGATCGTATGGTGAAAGATCGTACATATTTAAAAGATCGGTGTGATAAAAGAATTGATCGAATGCAGGATGTAGAAAACCTCCATGACTATACCAACCTTCGATAAGTGCCCAGACAGTCTCCCAGGGTCCTCTTGTCCCGTGATGTATAAAAGTAGAGTAGTACGTAAAAAAATCAAAGATAAGAAATGGCAAAGATATAGCAAGTATCAAAATGGCTGTTGCCCTGATAAGCTTATACCGTTCCTTCCATTTATCGAAGTAAAAAATTGAAGGTATAAGTAAAAGGAGAGGAAATCCTTTTGACATTACGCCTAATCCTATCATTAAACCTGTGAGACCTGGTCTCCTTTGTATAAGATAGTAAATGGCAAATGCTGAGAAAAAGAGGGCAATAACATCATTAGAATATGCATTTGTCAATGCTATTGATGGCAGTAATGCAAAGATTAAGGAAGTTTGGAGGGCCTTTCTCTCCCCTTTTAGAGACTTAATTATAAGAAATAGCAGATAAAGGGTTGATATAAGTAGAACTAAATTTAGAGCTCTAAAGCCGTAAGTGAAGAAAAGATCGTTTTGACCTGTGATAAAATACACAGCAAAATAGGGTAAAAAGCCAATTGGTGGATAACCTTCTCTATATTCTATGTAAGGAATAACATCATTTGTATTTAGATAGTCGTAAAAGTTGTACCACTCATATCCTAACTCTAGTGGTACAGCCATGAGATAAATGATAGCTAGAATTACGGTGTAAAAAATGAATAGAAGTCTAATGGGGGTGATACGGAGTTTCTTTAAAATCATTGAGGTTCCCCGATTTATTTTTACAATTTATTACGGTATCATATACATCAAGATAGCTCTGGGCAACATTTTCCCATCTGTATTGTGTTACCACATGTCTTCCCTTGTCTATAAAGGGTCCCCTTACGGAGGGGTCATGAAAGAAATTTAATGCCTCCCGTAAGCTTTCTATACTTCCAGGCTTTACTAAAAGTCCAAAATCTTTCACAACATCTCTAACACCGGGTAAATCAGATGCTATTACTGCACACCCACTAGCTGCAGCCTCTAATGTAACAAGTCCGAATGCTTCGTTTTTACTTACGCTAGGTAAAACAAGAACATCCGAGCTCAAATACAATTGTCTGAGCTCGGTATCACTCACATTCCCATAAAATCTTACATTATCCAATTTAAGATTTTTAGCTAATTCTTTATAAAAAATTAAGTCAGGTCCATCTCCTACCATCCTAAGATCGGCTGCTAAGCCCTTTACAGCTTGTAGTAGGATTTTTTGACCTTTGTATGATCTCATTTGACCTACAAAAAGCACATTGTAGCTATCATGCATAATACGATCACCTTGGAAAAGTTCAGCATTCACGGCCCATGGAATTACAAACTTCCTTTCACATCCCTTAATATATTCTAAGTAGGATTTTGAACTAACCACTATTGCATCTGAGAATTGAAGGATGTGATTTATAAAAAGGTTGTAAAGATTAGGAAGATGATAAAAGTAAAAATTTACTAGGCAATGTAAAGTATAAACGATAGGTTTCCGAGTTAGCTTTCCTAGCATGAATGCAACATCAGAAAAACTAGGCGTATGTCCATGGATGTTTATGATGTCGTATTTTTTGGACATTATCTTGTTTAAGATGCCTTTACCTAATACTAACTTTACTTCACCAGCCATTGTGTGGTGAAGGTCTCTCACGGAGAGGATGTCAATTTCACAACCTAATTTTCTAAGACATTCAGAAAGATTTTGTATACACCTAGCAAAACCACTCTTTGTAGGAGGTACCTCACTAATTATTTGAAGTACTCTCATAATAAACCCCAAATCTTTAAACGTTAATTGGTAAAAACATTTCAGAATTTAAATTTATCCGACTTTTTGTGAACATTATAATCATAAAAGATTCGTACAAATAAAGATGCATATTCAAATCATACCTAATTTCAGTAAACATTTTAGATAATCAGGACACCCCTTCTATCATCATCCTTCTGGATATAAAAGACTTTAGGGTTCTGGATGTTGTGGCTTCTCGGTTATCGTTCCAAGCTTCTCTACTAGAAGAATCACTGGAAAGTCCTGCGTGAGACTTGAGTGATGAATATCATAGTATATTAACATAACTAAGGACGTTACACCAGGATTCTGCATTTTTAGGGCAACTATGCCAGGAAGGAAGAACCATTTCGATTCACCATTATTATCGATATATATCTCACCAAGCATTATATCATCACCGAAACTATCTTCTGGGTCCATCAAGCTGTTATCGTTCTCATCTATCCAATCCAGCACACCATTACCATCATCCACAAAGATAGGCAACTCAGTATCGAAAAGGGCTTGAGATGCCCAGAAAGTATCCTTGCCACGATAGCCATATACCATTAGACTAAAAGTACCATTGATATCGATATATGTTGATAGTGTCCCTATACCTGCTCTACCAAGATCTGTAATGAGAGTTCCTGGCACTTTTGTATCTAGTGCGTAACCCCTTGTAGAACCGTAGAATGTAGCTCCCCAATCAGACGAGAATAGAAAGTCAAACTTATTTTGCCTGTAAACTACTTGTGTAAATTCATTATAATATTCGGCAAAAACATTTGCCATTGGACCACCTACAGTTATTATGTTTGAGCTTGAGATCGGTACTGTACTATTCCAATCGTCCTTAAGCGCTGTCCTTAAATCTCCTTCAAGAGAAGCATTATAATAGTAATAGTAGTCTACTGGTTCATCACCTAACCCGAACTTTCTCAATAAAGATGGTTTATCAGGATTATTCATATCTAAGGCAGAATATTTTACAGATATTCCCATTAATGAGTCGAAGGCATCCTTTATTAGAGTTGCACTAAGGTCGTCTATTGGTTCTGCATCTCTACCTATATTTACCCACTCATATGATCCAGACCTTGTTGAATAAAGCACCTTGATTAAAGCACCTTCTTCTATTTCTAACGGGTTAGAGATTTCACCATCTTCTATGAAATATACATTTGCTTGCACAGTTCCATCTGTCACATTTATTACATAATCTTCTCCTCTCTTGAGAAGTGTTAGCTCTCCTGATTTATTAACTGG
>JAKLZG010000080.1 GCA_024256165.1 Candidatus Methylarchaceae archaeon HK02M2 | reverse complement strand
TGTTCACGGCTATTGATGAAGCGAGTGAGAAGTACGACTTTATTTTAATTGAGGGTGTTATGGGGAGTCTTACAGGGTTATTGAACGATCGAGAAGAACGCCCTTATTCGACTTTGGAGGTTGCACTAGCTCTCAATGCCCCGACGATTATTGTATCTAATTGCGAAAAGGAAGGTATTGAAGGAGCTTTAGTGAATCTTATAGGACATACAAGTATATTGAAGTTCTTAAAAACTGATGTAAAAGGAGTGATCTTGAATAAAGCCTATATGATCGATGGAATTAAGAAGTTTGCTAGAGCTATACTCGAGAGTAATAATGTTAATTTGCTTGGTCTTATACCTAGTTCAAAATTTGTAGCGCGTGGTATGATACCAGAAGTTGAAATAAGATATGAAGAGTTCGGAGCAAGGGCCATTGAAGCTGTAGAAAATTATATCGACTTGAACTTGCTGGCGAAGGTTGCGGGTCCTCCTAAGAAGTCAATGGTAAACTACAAGGTATTAAAGGAGAAATTGAGAAAGTGTCTAATGGCAAATTGAGTAAGCAAGTCTTTGCTTTCATGAATTTTTATCTAATTATTATACTTAAGAAATATTTGTATAAAATAAATAGGGCTATTCACCTACTAGTCGAAAGCAGAAAGACTATAAAGGTTAAAGAGTGGATTCTCTGTATTTTAAAGTTTAAGATAAAGGCTATTCCTAATATATTAAAATAACATTTGCTTCGCCTATAAAGTGCCAGACAAATTAGGGATATATTCTCTCAGATTTAGCTACATGGCTCCCATTTTCGGGAAAAGAGACTTGAGAAGGGAATTTGTAGACTAAGGGATAGTGAAAATGGTTTAGGGATAGTGGATAGGGTATTAGAGATAGTATTGGTGGCTCAAAAACTGCATTAGGGATGGTAGGGAGGTTTTTGACATCTCTAATCGAGTCCTAGAGTACCTAAAAAGATATGCTATATTACATCATATAATATTAAGTGAATTGAGAGGTTAAGAAAAATCATTATCCCCCACCATCCTCCCTGACTATCCCTCACTATCCTTGATCATCCCTTCCACCATCCCTTTACTGGATTTTTCATCAGTACAGATGATACAAAAGAGCTTTAATCATGAGAGGAAGTTAAAAAATATGGGGGTTTTACACCCCTTTTACTCTATTCCTACTTCTTGAGGTGTATATAGCAGTTCTACCTTTTGCAGTGGTAACTTTGGATGTGGGCCATACTTCTTGTTATAGGTCTTATATGCCTCCATCGCTTTATCGAAGCTCATAGCCTCTAACAATACAACAAAGTTCCATCCACTAGTAGCAGGCATGAAAAGACCCTTGAAGCCAAGTCCTTCTGACTCTTCACAGATGCTCATAATCCTCTCCAGAAATTCTTGAAGCTCTTCCCGAGTACCAGTCCATCTGAAGTAATACAGTACTATCAATACCCTTCGTTAATTCCTATAACACTTTGCTATTTAACTATATGTTCGTTATTGTATACAAATGTCATTAAACATACACAAAATTGAGTTATCCTTATACTTCTAATACTAATAAGACATTCGGGCTTCTCTATTTATATCATAAAATGTATTACATGTTTACAGTAATGTTTTACATTAAAGCTTACTATCAAGGTGACTAGTTTGGAAGGCTCTCTTGGAAAGTATATGGTTAGTCGTGCGACTGGATTACTTGGCGATTTTAGGATGCCTGTATGTGCACGAATAATAACGAGAGAAGGTATTGAGAGAGGATGGTTGTTGAAGTTGACTAATAATGATATCCGAAGAATTTTAAGACGATACAAAGAGCATGTTACTTTTTGGAATATAAACTCAAAGAAAGTATCCGATGAATTAGCTCTCTTTTACAATGCGCTTGATTGTATAGGAATCAGAAGTTATACATGGGAAAATTTTCTCAAATTGTATGATAGTCTCCCTGCCAAAAGAGTTAAGCCGAACGATAAGGCTTAGTAGCACCGGTTTATCATGAATATAATATATTAATAAAACGCTAAAGATCGATTATATATTTTATAACGCTAGTTTATAGTTAAAGATAAAAAAATGAAAAAAGGTACACTTAGATAATGACTTAGATTACTTCATTACTCATAGCTACTTCATATCAAATGTTATCTTTTCATAGCCAGAGTATCTATCCCCTGTTCTCGCCCTAATAATAAGAATATTTTTTGAAACAATCTCATACTCTATCGAGGATACAACCTCTACAATATTTATTCTGTTTGGAAAGATCCAGTAGGCTTCGTAATCATAATCAACTATCCCTTTTTCATAAAAATTTTCATATGTATTGAGTCCAGTTTTTATTTGACCTACGAAAGTTATGAAAAAAGTGATACAAGGAAGATTTTCCAAACCTCGATGGTCAAGGCTTACTGTAAGCACTTTTGGCATACTCCTGATATCGTTCATCAATACCTTCTCTTGATCAAGAAGGTTCTGCATTGAATGGAAGAGCTTTATCATCTCTTGCTCATATTCATCAGGCCTGTGTAAAAGAGAGGCATAGTATCCTTTCTCATCATAATAATCAAATATGATTGTCTGATTCACAACTCCTTTAAGAGAGACCCAGAAGAAACCATGAGCATGAATAGGCTCAATTCCTTTTGCTTTTTCATACAACATATATAAAATCAATATTAAAAGGAATATTTGAAGTCTTAGAACTGGGAAAAGTATAGAACACTATTATCCTCTTCCTCATCTTTTTTAATAATTAACTTCATAATAATTCCAATTACTATCTTTAAATCTGAGTTCGTATCTTTGAAATCGAATGTAGAAAGTGGAGAATCGAATCCTTGAAAGTTACAATGGTAATTCCATCATATTGGGCAAGGGAAAGTGATGATGGTTGGTTAGAAGGAGATGCTATCTATGATCACCCTACTCCTTTAGACAGTAAGGGGACATTACCTAGAGCTTTACGGAGTATTAATATATTAAAAAATAAAGATTTCCAATTGGTAATAGTTGCTGTAGCAACTACTGGAGATATTGAGGGTCAAGTTGAAAAGAAAGTTGCCAATATCATCAAATCAGCTACTTTGGGTGTAGAAGTATTTCTATTTGGGCCTTCACATCTTAAGCAGATACATGATCTATTAATAAATGAGAATAAAGAGGAGTATATCGACTTCATCCAACTCAATGGATATTCTAATATTCGTAATCTATGCACATTTATCCCACATATCTTAGGTTCAGAAGTAGCTCTGCTTATTGACGATGATGAGGTATTTGAAGACCCAGAATTCATGTCGAAAGCTAAAGAATTTATCGGGAAAAATATCCAGGGAAGAATCGTTAATGTAGTAGCAGGATATTACCTTCAACCGAATGGAGACTACCACATTGAAAAAGCATTTCGCCCTTGGATGAAATATTGGGACAAATATGATAAGATGAATGAAGCATTTGATAAAATTATAGGAAGTGAACCGAGGATAAAGAAAACACCTTTTGTATTTGGTGGGAACATGATTATTCATAAAAATCTATTTGATGCTGTACCTTTTGACCCCAACGTTCCCAGAGGTGAGGATATAGACTTTTTGATTAATGCAAATATGTTTGGATTTAACTTCTTTCTAGATAATCAACTGTCTATTAGGCATCTTCCTCCACCCAAGACACATCCTACTTGGATGCAATTGAAAGAAGATATCTACCGCTTTATCTATGAGAGAGAAAAGATTGAAAATCAAAACGAGATAGAGGGGATGACTAAGGTTTATCCTGATGATTTTGATCCTTATCCAGGTTGTTTTTTGAAAAGGGACCTCGAGAAGAAGATTGAAAAATCATGTCAATTATTATCTAAAGAATATCTTGCCTTGGGAGACAAGCAAAGTAGTGATGAAGCATTAAAGAATATCATTCTTTCCAGAACAGATGCAGTACCAAAATTCGACCCTTTTAAAAAAATATGCGAGATACAAAAACGCTGGAAGGAATTAATAAAATATACAAGCAAAAGAGAAGTTCGTTCAAGAATAGCGGAAATTATAGTAAGAACCTAAACTTAAGAGAAAGAAAAATGGTTTGATTAGAAACATTATCCATTTACACATGACTCATGTATGAGTGATTTAATTTATCTAATTATTATTAATCTATTACTAATGAAGTATATTATATTTATATTATCACGATTTCATTATAAACTCGTGCGTATAAATTAAATTTTTTTATATTGGGCTAACATTTTCGTCATTTATACAAGTAATTGTATGACTAAAGTCCTTAAGACTCTTTAGCAAGGAACCAACGTTATTGTCATAAGGAAGATCAATTGCAATGA
>JAKLZG010000079.1 GCA_024256165.1 Candidatus Methylarchaceae archaeon HK02M2 | reverse complement strand
ACGTAAAGGCTGTAGATGGAGCAGAAAATGCAAAAGAGGCTATGGTCAACTTTACTGTGAGTACAGGTATATTCGGACTCGATCTTACAACTATCGCGATCATTGCGATAATAATAATAGTGGTAGTGATAATCATCATCTTCTACTTTTTAAGAAGAGGAGCCCCTCCGACATCGACACCACCTCCATCCCCGCCCCCTGTTACACCACCAACTTAGAGAAATTGATAAAAAATCTAAAAGATATTGGCTGCTTGAACTAAAAATATAATATCAATACATAAAAGGAAATACGCGCTCTAATATATCGTATAAATGCGAATTGAATTAAATACTATCAGATAGATGCTAAAATGTTTCCTGATATTTCGAAGTAGATCACACATATATATACTGGTGCAGTAAAGTTATGACGATTAATTTTTAGAGGCTTTGGTCATGACTGTCTTCGGTCCAGTCCCCTCGAGGCGACTGGGACGTAGCTTAGGAATAAACAATATTCCAGCAAAGATTTGCACCTATTCTTGTATTTACTGTCAGCTCGGGAGAACTATAAAGATGCAGGTTGATAGACAGGCTTTTTATAAACCTGAACATATTTTCAGGAAGGTTAAAGAGAAGATAAATAAAGTGAGGAAAAAGGAAGAGCCCATAGACCATCTGACTTTTGTTCCTGACGGCGAGCCTACTTTGGACATCAATCTTGGGAAGGAGATTGAATTATTGAAATACTTAGGGATAAAGATAGTTGTAATAACTAATGCTTCACTCCTTTATAGGGAAGATGTTAAAGAAGATTTAGCTAAGGCGGATCTGATCTCATTTAAAATAGATGCTGTTGATGAGGGTATCTGGCATCAGATAAATAGACCTTATGGCTTGCTAAAGCTCCCTGAAATCCTAAAGGAGATTCTAGAATTTTCCGAAACTTATAATTGCAAGATTATCACAGAAACGATGCTTATAGATGGGATAAATGATAAAGAAAAAGAAATTGATAACATAGCCAAATTCCTAGAACAATTGAATCCAGATAAAGCCTTTGTTGCAATTCCAACTAGACCTCCAGCTGAGCGATGGGTTAAACCTGCTGTAGAGCGAGCCGTGAATATGGCTTATCAAGTTTTCAGTGCGATCCTTGGTGAGGATAATGTAGAATGCCTCACAGGATATGAAGGTTCAGGTTTTGCTTTTACTGGGAATGTGGAGGAAGATTTGCTCAGCATTACCTCAGTTCATCCGATGCGTGCTAAAGCGGTAGATGAATTTTTACGGAAAGCTGGCACCGATTGGAATTTGGTAAAGAATTTGATTAAAGAAGAAAAGCTTATCGAGTTAGACTATAATAAGCATAAGTTCTATATGAGAAAACTCCCAGGTAGAAGATAAAAATCTCATAAAAAATAAATAAAATTGTTTGTTTGGAGAAAGCTCAATTTAAAAAATAAGTGAAAGAAATGAAACCAGTTTATAGTCCTTAAAACCGATTTGTGATATATAATTATGAATGAAATAAAGTATAGGCCGATAGGTATCATTTATTCCCCATACAAAGAACCTCGCGGTATACCAATACAACCAACAGCGGCTCAAGATATCGAAGGTACCATCGAGATATTTCCAGAGTATACTGAAGGACTTAAAGATATTGAAGGATTTTCGCACATTATTTTAATCTATCATTTGCATCTATCAAAAGATTTTTCCTTAAAAGTTAAACCGCATATGGACGATAATCTACGTGGAGTATTTGCCACACGTTCTCCATCTAGACCAAACCCAATCGGGATTTCAATCGTACGTCTGAATAAGGTTGATAGAAATATTCTATATATTCGGAATATTGATATTGTAAATGGAACACCGCTTTTAGATATCAAGCCCTATGTTCCAGAATTTGATGTATGGAAAGTAGAGAGGAAAGGATGGTTAGATAAAAAGATTAACAAACTTAGAAAAGTAAAAGATGATGGGAGATTTAAAAGGTGATATTAAAATATGCTATGAGTAAATAATGAACAAACAATTGAATTTTAAGAAAATATTTCCACTCTTTTTATTCGGAAGCATATGAAACTACCTTTATAGCCTCTCAAGGGCTCCTCAAACCTTTCCTCCTCAGACGGGCCATATCTTAGAGTATTCATGATCTCTACTATAGACAAGCCTTGATCATAAACTAATTTCTTTAATTCATGGCTGGTAAAAAATTTTGCGTATCTGTAGAATTTATGACCAGCCTTCTTTTTTTCTTTATAGAATCTTCCCCAAGGTGAATTCTTTATAATTGAACAAACGATCAAGCTACCATCCTTCTTTAGCACTCTAAAAGACTCTTTGATAACTAAACCAGGTTTATCGAGGAAACACAGGGTACAAACCATAAGCACATAATCAAAAGTTTTATCAACGAAGGGAAGATGCTCCCCTATTGCTTGAATTACCTCTAAACCCCTCTCTTTAGAAATGTTAAGCATAGTAAGAGTGGGGTCAATGCCTATGTTAGTACCTATCCTACTTGCAAATACTCCTGTACCAACACCTATTTCCAAACCAAGACCTTTAAGATTTAATTCTTTTAAAACTCGAACTTCTGATTCATATATTGCATTATGCTTAAAGTACCAAGAATCATATTCTTTTACATGATTTAAAAATCCCTTTTCCATAGCTTCTGCCATCATATCCAGCCTTCATAAAACTGCTTCCTATGCCAATCTTTATAAGATATACCTAGAGGCTCAGGCTCCTCTCCCTCAGGTAATAAGGATCTGACAAGTTCATCATCTTCAAGAAGCTCATATTGCCTTAGATTGTCATCATAAACCATTCCCTTCAGAAGTAGATCGTGGGCTTGAACTATTAACTGCATCTTCCTCATTAAACTATGATCTTTAGAATCTCTATCAGGATGATATCTTAATGTCAGTTTCCGATAAGCATTCTTTATATCTTCTTCTTTTGCATAGCTATCTAAACCAAGAATTTGCTCAGCTCTTATTCTAATCGAGTCTTCTTTGAACCGATGCTTCTTCTTCAACTTCATTTGAAAGATTTGAATTATTAAATTTAAGCCTTTAACAACTAATTCTATTTCAAAATTGTATTCTGTAAACAAGGATTTCCAAAAAAAAGTGAACTTCGGTTATTTGATCTGAATTGATTTAATAAATACTAAAGAGGGGAAAGATTCATCTAGGCAAATCTATCTTATCTAATAGAATTAGTTCTACAGTACCAAAGTTAGTTACTAATTTGCAGCTTGTATAGACAGTATCCTCAGAATTTCATTTTACACTTTCCTTAAAGTTTCCTTGGCTAAAGATATGTCTGTTGTCGATTTGCCTATTGCTCTAGGTATTTCTATCATTAAACCCACCCCTTTCTGCACCTCTTCATCTCCGACTGTAGTTAAAAGACCCTACAACTCAACCTTTGGTGGGTTCAAAAATACTTTATCTAAGCGAGGGTCGTGCAAATTTCTCTCAATAATATCCATTATATTTGTGCTTGATACGATGTTAACTAATTTGGAGACGACCGATAAAGTTCTATACCAATCTCTCACAAATTGATCGTTTGAAGAATTACGGATAATTCCATAGATACTCAATATCTCGATCAAGGCCTCTTGGTCAGGTTTATCTAACTGAAGTACCAATAAATCAATTAAACTTAGTAACTATCAAGAGGTAAAAAAAATAGATAATAAATAATAATATTAATTGTAAACTACATTCATGTTCAAATTGAATAAACAAGCTTTAGAATTAAATGAGATAATCAAGAATAACAATCCAACTATTTACAATTTACTTTCGGAAAAAGGTAGAGCAATATTCTTTCCAAAAGAGGGTATACTAGGTCAAACAGCCGAAGCAAAAGGAAAAAAGATTAACGCAACAATTGGTCAAGCAATTGAAGACGATGGAACTCCAATGAGACTTACGTCTATAGCCAATAGCGTTCTTTTAGATCCTAAAGACGTATTCCCCTACGCACCAAGTCATGGTAAGCCTGAATTAAGAAGAGCGTGGAAAGAAATGATAAAAAGTAAAAACCCATCGTTAAAAAGTAAAATTAGTCTCCCTGTTGTTACAAATGGTATAACAGAAGGGTTGAGTACAGTTGCTTATCTTTTTGTAAATCCCGGCGATAAGATAATACTGACAGATAAATTCTGGGGCAATTATAAATTAATATTTGAAAATGGTTTCGGAGGGATTCTAAATACTTTTAATACTTTCAAACAAGGTGGCTTTGATACTAAAAGTTTTAATAAAAAACTATTAGAAGAAAAAGGGAAAAAAATTATTCTGCTTAATTTCCCAAACAATCCATCAGGATACACCCCAACAAATGAAGAGGCAAATGAGATTATCAAAATGATAAAGGAGAATGCTGAATCAGGAGATAAGGTCGTTGTTATTTGTGATGACGCTTATTTTGGTTTAGTATATAAAAAAGGAATATTCAAGGAATCCATTTTTACAAAACTTGTTGACATACATGAAAATGTTCTTGCAATAAAAGTAGATGGTATAACTAAGGAAGAATATGCATGGGGGTTAAGGATAGGATTTGTAACCTATTCATCAAAAGGGATAACTGGGGAAACATGTCAAGCATTAGAGTCGAAAACAGCAGGTGTAATAAGAGGTACTATCTCAAACGCGTCACACATTTCCCAGAGTTTAATATTAAAGGCCTTTAACTCTCCAACACACAACCAAGAAAAAAGAGAGAAATATGAATTATTAAAAGCAAGATTTGATAGAGTTCAAGAAGTGCTCAATGACAAAAAATTTTATGAATTTTTTTTACCTCATCCATATAATTCTGGATATTTCATGTGTATTCAATTAAAGGATGGTTTAGATGCTGAAAAAGTAAGGCAAACTTTGTTGGAAAAATATGATACCGGAGTTATAGCAATTAAAAATATGTTACGCATTGCTTATTCAAGTTTGGCTGAAAAAGATATTCAGCAATTGTTCGATAATATTTATCTCGTGTGCAAGTCGATAAAATCTTAGTCTTCAAAATTTACTCTACTGATATCATTAACATAATCCGAACCTAACATACTACATTAAAAGGCGGATTCAGGGACGATACCAAATTTATTGTCATTCTAGAATCCGAAATTCAATTTATGGGAAGTTTATAATGGTGCTCAATCAAGTGATGATATTGCTCAGGTGGCATAAGAGAGTAAAATGCCCGATCAACCACCTCACTTAGAGCAGGATGAATATGCATCCCGTCAATTATCGGCTTAGCACTTTGAGTAGGAGTATACGCCAAATTTATGAGCTCTTGTACAAGAATGGAAGCGTAAGGTCCAATAATATGTGCCCCAAGAATCTTCATACTACCCACCTCGACGATTACCTTGACGAAGTAGTCCTTTACACTCATCGCTTCTCCTTTGGCAACGTCCTGATATCTTCGTACTCCGATTAGTACATTATCCTTACCATATTTAGCTATAGCCTCTTCTTCTCTAAGCCCAAAACTTGCAATCTCGGGGTAAGTGAAAACTGCATGCGGTACCGCATGATAATCTACTTTTTCACTCTTTTTTAATAAAGCATTACGGTATACAATAATAGATTCGTAATTAGCTACGTGCTTGAATAGAGACTTGCCATTCGCATCTCCAAAAGCCCAAACATTAGGCTGAGTAGTCTCCAGATACTCATCGACTACAATCCATCCTTTCTCATTTGTTACTATTCCTCCTCTTTCAGGATGAAGTATATCGGTATTCGGGCCCCTCCCAGCAGCTATCAGTATTTCGTCTGCTTCTATTGTCTTCTTTTCTTCATCCGCCCCGTTAATAGAGGTAAGCCTCTTTTTACCTACGGGTGTCTCCTCCACCTCACGCACTTCTTGGTTGGTAAGGATTGTCATGTGCTTTTCCAACTCCCTTTTTGCTAGCGCCGAGACTTCCGGTTCTTCTTGAGGAAGGAACTGAGGATTCCTCCCAATTATAGTAACTTTTGATCCCATGGCCGAAAAAAAATGGCCATATTCTGCAGCGATATATCCTCCACCAACAATAGCTATGCTCTCAGGTAGTCGATTCATCTTGAGGACTGTGTCACTTGTATGATAACTTACTTTCTCCAGCCCTTTTATCGGAGGTATTATGGGCTTTGATCCCGTACATAAAAATATCATCTTTGACATCATTTTGACATCATCCACTTTTAGTGTATAAGGTGCAACAAATTCGGCTATGGCGTGATAATAATCTATGTTTTCAGATTTAGAAAGCCCCTGTCGTATCATTTCTATATCCTTGTTGATGATGATCCTCATTCTTTCCATGATCTTCTCAAAATTTATCTTTTTGATATCGACTTCAATACCAAATTCCTCAGTTCTTTCTATCAGTCTCACCATCTCAGCAGGATATAATAATAACTTAGAGGGTATACATCCCCGAGTCACACAAATACCCCCTGGGTCATCTTTATCGATGACAGCAACTTTGATCCTTGGCTCCCTTTGAATCATGATGTCCACAATATTCATCGCGGAACCTGTACCTATTGCTATCAAGTCATATTCTTTCATATCAAAACTATTCGGGTATATTAAAAAGATAAAATAAATATTTATACTGACTTTGAAGATTTTTGAAAAGATGATTATTTTTTTAAATATAATTGAATTTCTACAGGAACCCCAGAAATTTCATAGAAATATGGAAATGGTAAAAAATATTTCTTTTCAATTACATTCAATTTGTATCTATTAATCAGATTAAATAGCTCTTTTTCTTTAGGGATAGAAATATGAGTTTTATCTTTATCTAGAAAATATAATAATTTCCTGATCAAATTATTAATTGGTAAGGAAATTATGAGGTATCCACCTTTTTTCAATTTCGATTTTAGATTATTTAAAGAAATTTCTATTGAAGACGTATGTTCAAGCACATCAAGGGCAGTAATACAATCAAAATATTCATCGGGATAATTTAACCCCTTTTCAAGATTTTCAATTTTATATTTTGCCTCTAAGCATATTCTTTTAGCCTTATTTATTGCAAAGCTGGAAATGTCACAACCATGAACTTCGTTGAAATAAGGAAATACTAATTGTGTCAGATAACCAAATGCACAGCCAACATCTAAAAAAGTACCGGTAATATGATTTTTTTGTATGAAATTTATTACACTTTTAAATTGCTTTTCAAAATTAATTTTCTCATAATTAAAGTAATTTGATTTCTTCTTTCCATAAAAATAATCTCTATCAAATTGATTTTTCTTGAGCAATGATTTTTCTCTTTTTGTGTTCTTTGGTAGCAAAGATCGCTAACCCAAGGCGGCTTTTTGAAATACATCACGTTTTTCATGTTTCAACCAATAGAAATACATCATGTTTTAAACCCTCTTCTTAGCTATGCGATAACTATCCTTATCTGTACTTGGTATTCTACTTTAGAAATAAAATGGATGAAATTATTTCAGCATCTTCTGTGCTTCTTCATTTGAGATGGCAACCATAGTTTGGGTTTCACAGAATTCAACCCATGGTATGGCCATTTTCATCGCTTCTTTTTCATTAGGTGCTTCATATATTACAACGAAATCATATTGTCCAAGTGTCCATAATATGTTGTGTATATTTATTCCAGGAGGAGGGGCTTTCAATGCTTTTTGAGTTGCTTCTAAAAAGGTTGGCGAAATTTTTCCCCTTATCTTTGCCAGAGTAATAAAAAGTATTTCTTTCTCACCCTTCAAAAATATGGTCTAATTATTTATATATTTTATTTTATACATTAATACACAATTCTAAGGGTTTTTAGTACTCTTTATATCTGAACATTAAAAAGAAAAAATATAAAATGGTTAAAAGATCTATTTCATTAGGCGGAACAACTAAATGACTGGGTTCCATGTTCCCATATTTATTGTCAATTTCAAGTCATATGTCTGGGGAAAAAAAGCTTTAAAATTAGCAAAAATAATCGAGGAAGTAGCACAAGAAACCACCGTTTACCTCTGTATAATTCCCCAAATAGTAGATATCCCTATAATCGCAAAGGAAACTGTAATTCCAATTTTTTCTCCTCATATCGATCCTCTAACCCCTGGACGCGGAACTGGGCGTATCCTACCAGAAGCAATCAAAGAATCTGGTGCTGTAGGAGCGTTGTTTAACCATTCAGAATACAGGCTTCCTGTAACAGAGATATCAAAGGCAATAAAAAGAACGAGAGAGGTTGGCTTGATCTCAATTGTTGCATCTAGTACTCCAGAAGAAGCTAAAGCTATCGCGACACTAGGACCAGATGTTATACTATCAGAACCTCCCAGTAGAATTGGAACCCTAACATCAGTGGGCAAAGATAAAGATTTTGTTATTCAATCGATAAAAAATGTAAAGGAGATTAATCCTAAGATAATTGTAATTTGTGGTGCAGGTGTATCCTCAGGAAGAGATGTTGCAGAACTTCTAAGACTTGGAGTAAAAGGCACAGGAGCATCAAGAGCCATCTGTGAAGCGAAAAATCCTCGAATCATATTATCAGAAATGGTTAATGCATTAGAATATGAGTGGAAGCGAAGAAATAATATGTCTTGAGGGATCGATTACTCTAACTCTTACGCTTTGAATTGCTTTCTTAATTTATGAGATTTCTCTAAGTTGGTGGTGTAACAGGGGGCGGGGATGGAGGTGGTGTCGATGTCGGAGGGGCTCCTCTTCTTAAAAAGAAGAAGATGATGATTATCACTACCACTATTATTATTATCGCAATGATCGCGATAGTTGCAAGATCGAGTCCGAATATACCTGTACTCACAGTAAAGTTGACCATAGCCTCTTTTGCATTTTCTGCTCCATCTACAGCCTTTACGTAAACTGTATGACTTCCGTCGCTTACTTCCGTAAAGTTATAGCTAGTGGCTGTCGATACGTTGATCCATGAACCTCCATCTAACTTTACCTCGTAATGATCTATACCTGTATCTGCGTCTGAACCGGTCCAGGTAACTTCTACTGTTGAAGACTTTACTTCAGAACCGTTGGTAGGTGAAGTAATTGAGAGTGTTGGGGGGACATTATCTTCGATCTCGATTTCTAATTCATATGTGCTTGATCCGCTTATATAATTGACCAAGATGAAGTGGTCTCCAGAAGTCTCAACTGTATAAGATATGCTTTCCATGGCACTACCACTGAGGGTTGATTCTTCTATCAGATCTTCATCAGGATCATATAGCGCTAAATCGAAATTCGAGCCAGAAGATGGGGTCATGTTTACTTTGATCACATTGCTTGCAGATACATAGACCTCGAAGTAATCGTTCTCGTCAAAGGATTCCAAGAATCCCTCGTAGCTTCCAGGGATTATCTGAGTGG
>JAKLZG010000078.1 GCA_024256165.1 Candidatus Methylarchaceae archaeon HK02M2 | reverse complement strand
GAGTTTAGGTAACTCATCTTCGAACCCTATGACTGAAAAAGGACATGATGCTATACAACCTCCACAGAAGGTGCATGCTCCTGCTTTTATGACATCTCGTAAAAGAGTTCCAAAGATATTAGGTTTCACCGACATAACTCCATCCCATCGCTTAAAAGTTTGATCATGGTTTATTTAAAAGATTATTTATATACCTTTTAGAGTTAATTATACTCTACCTCGAAGTTTCATTGCTTCGGTAATTCTTTTAACAGCTACAACATAAGCGGCTTGTCTCATGTTTATGTTATATTCTTTAGATATATCTAATACGGAATGATACGCTTTTGTCATTTTCTTGTTCAAACGTTCGTGAATTTCTTTCTCTTCCCAATAATACATATAAAAATTCTGAACCATCTCAAAGTATGAGACTGTAACTCCACCAGCATTACATAAGAAATCCGGTATTACATGGACATCATTTTTGAATAAGATATTATCTGCCTCTGGTGTGGTTGGACCATTGGCTAATTCAGCAACAATCTTTGCTTTAATATTGTGAGCATTTTTTTCAGTAATGACGTTTTCTAAAGCTGAGGGAAAGAGTAAATCGACATCGAGCTCTAAAAGATCTTCATTAGATATTAATTCTGTGTTAGGAAAATCGATTACTGATCTTGTTTTCATTTTATGTTCTAAAACTTTCTCCCCGTTTAAACCTTCTCTTGATAATATGCCTCCTTTACTATCACTGACAGCAATTATTTTACCTCCAAAAAAAGTTTGAATTAAACGAGCTGCATTGTAGCCAGCATTCCCATAACCTTGAATAGCGAATGTAGCTTTTTTCAAATCTATACCTAGTTCCTCTGCAGCTTCACGAACAGTAAATATGCCACCTCTAGCTGTAGCATCGTCTCTACCAATGGAACCTCCGAGTAAAGGAGGTTTGCCGGTAATCACTCCAAATTGATTTTTACCTAAAAACTTTGAAAATTCGTCCATCATCCAGACCATGATCTGAGCATCTGTATAAACATCAGGCGCTGGAATATCCTTTTTAGGTCCTATAAACTGCCATATTGCGTCTATGTATGCTCGGCTTAAACGCTCTAATTCTCCTTGGGACATCTTCTTTGGATTACAAATAACTCCTCCTTTTGCTCCACCCAAAGGTAGATCGAGTAAGCTACATTTCCAGGTCATCCAAGCTGCTAGAGCCCGGACGGTGTCGATCGTTTCATCTGGATGGAACCTGATACCTCCCTTGGTTGGACCTAAGGAATCATTATATTGAACTCTGAACCCCTCAAATACTTGGATAGAACCATCATCCATCCGAACAGGTAAGGATACATGGATTTCGCGCATTGGAACTCGTAGAATTTTGTAAATATTGGGATCTAAATTTATAATTTTTGCACAATTTTCCAATTGTTTTTGAGCAATTTGAAATGGGTTAGGCTTCTCACTCTGCATATTGAAAAGAAATTTTATTAGATTTAAATATCTTTCGAGTGTCGAATTCTCAAGATTATCGATATTGTGGACTATTTAGGGGCTAAAGGCTTAGCTAATTCCCGTATCTTAAGCTCCCAAGAATAGGATTGCACGATGCTACTGGCAACAAGAACTCCAACTGAACCAAGCTTTATCGCAATTTCAACATCTTCACCTGATGTTATCCCTGCTCCACATATCAGTTTTACCGAATCACTAACTTCACTTATTGCTTTAACAGACTTTGAGATGACTTCAGGCTTGACTTTTGATACAGCTCTCCCTGTTCCTATAAGTTCAGGAGGCTCAACCGCTACAAAATCAGGTAATAGCATCGCCATATCTCTTACTTCATTTGGAGTCTTAGCACACACGACAATACACATTCCTAAGACTCTCAATTTATTTATCATCTCCTCGATTATACTATGAGATGTTCTCTTTTCACTGTGATTTAATAACGTGCCAGAACCACCACATGTTTTCACTACCTCCGAGACAATCGCGCCTGTTGTACTGCCTGGTTTTGACAGATCTATATGTTGAGCAAAGACAGGTATATCGACATATCTTGCTACATTCGATAAGTCTGGAATAGGTGGTGCAACGGCGATTTCTACTTCAAGTTCTTTTGCCACACTCTCTGCAATCTTTGCCAGTTTGATGGCTCCTTCACCAGAAGCTCTAAGGTAATTCTTGAAGTTTATTAGTAGTAAGGGAGTACGAAGCATTGTGCTCAACACTTTTTACATATTCGATCTTAGAATTCAATGGTTCAGGAATTCAAATTTATTTTGTTGATTTGAATCTTGGTTCTAGCTTCTTAAGAACTACTTTCAAAGTTGTATATTCCATCTCTTCCGGTCCAAGTCTTGCTGGCATGAATGGACCGTGACGCCTTATGTAATCGGCTGCTACATTTGCTATCTCTCTTGCTCGGTCGAAAGCTGGATCGTCGAACATATCTTCGGGACCCACCAACTTTCCCTCATTAAGTTGGAATCCCAAACTTGCAACTCTAGGTGGACCATCGAATCTTGTGCATTTTGCATTTGCGATCGAAACGGGCATCAGTGGTCCATTATGGGAACCCCTCATCCATCCCGCTACAAGATGGGGGAAGGCGAATGTCTCCAAGACCTCACCCACTGCTGGAAGTCCATGCTGCGCCCTTACAAACATAACTGGGTCGTCCTTACCCACATATTTTCCTGCTATTAAAGCTAATCTAGCTGTACTGGCTACTGCTGCTAATAGACCGTCTTTCCGCCTGGAGATAGACTGGATCACATATCTTCCTGTAGTTCCTATCAGGGCCAATAGATCGTATATTTCGTCAGGAGCATGGATATCAACTGTTTTATCTTTATGTACGTCCATGACTGTAAAGGTAAAACCTTCATGTAAGCTCTCATCTATTACCAAGCCTGCAGTATTGAAGGGATCAGCAAAGATCTTGTATAATGGCAAGTTCCAAGCCCCTGGTTCTGTTTTATCTGCCATAAAGATTATTACCGGCTCGCTAGTTCGCTCTTCGAACTCAGCTTCAGCAATACCCGGTCCCATGCCCTTTAAGTTCCCAGAGAAAGCAGTTGCGAGAAGGTCCTGACCAGCGGCGTACAACTTTAGTTTTTTCGAGACCTTCTCTGTTACTGTGCTAAAAGTATCCCAAGATAACCTATGAATCTCCTCATCATTAGTACCTTTAGTATGAGTCATTATCAGCTGAAGATCATCACCAACATGTGTAACATAGTAATCTATGAGCAGACCAGCATCTTTCGCCTCTTTCAGCTTTTCAGATGCTAATTTCATTTGTTCTGGATGAACTACATGATGTCCAACCAAGCTTCCAATATCTGCTTTAATAACAGAAAGAGTAACCTTCATTTTTACATCATCAAGAGCTAGCTCTACAGTATTAAGATAAAAATCTTTATATTCAAAAAGGAAAGCATTTAAACAACTTTTAGACTGAGGCGTTGGTATTAAGATGAGGATTACACCTGCAATGATCAGGTTCCATGAATTGATTGGCTTAAAAGCCCGTATCGTTAAGAGTAGTGATCCTACTTTAAAGAATCTCATGGGCTCAGTTGTTGATGAAACTAAAAACACATTAAAAATTTATATTAAAGGCAAGATGAAGACTATACCAAAAGTGAATTCTTCTTTTTTATTTAATCTGCCAGATGGTACAAAGGTAAGAATTCATGGGTCTTTACTCGTTGGAAGACCTGAAGATCGATTGAGTAAGTTAAAGTGAGAATATGAAAAACATAGGTATAGATGTCAGACCACCTGTTAAATCTTGTGAAGACAAATTCTGCCCTTTCCACGGCTCATTGAGTATAAGGGGAAAATTTCTGAAAGGAAAGGCTGTCAGCATAAAGGCTAAAGAAATGGCAATAGTTGAGAGGGAGTATCTCCAATATATCAAGAAGTATATGATGTATGAGAAGCGTAGGAGTAGAATCCCAGCACATCTTCCCCAATGCCTTGGTGTGAATGAAGGTGATTCTGTAATAATTGCAGAATGTAGGCCTTTGAGTAAAACGATATCTTTTGTTGTTATTGAAAAGCTAGGTGAGTGATATGTCGAAAAAGTCTCGTGCAGTCTCAGCAAAAGGTATTGAAGAGTTCAAGCTTTACGTGACCAGAGCTATACCCGTCAGCGCAGTTGTCAACTGTGCAGACAACACTGGTGCGAAGACCCTTAAGATAGTTCAAGTAACAAGATATGGGGGTAGATTAAGGCGCCTTCCTGCGGCTGCAGTTGGTGATTATGTAATCACTGTAGTTAAGAAAGGGCGTCCTGAGATGAAAAAGCAGACCTTTGGAGCCGTTATCGTCAGACAAAAATACCCGATTAGAAGAATAAACGGAGTGAGGGTAATGTTCGAAGATAACGCTGCTGTAATAGTCACTCCTGATGGCGAATTAAAGGGTACAGATATAAAAGGACCAGTTGCAGCAGAGGCAGCAGAGCGATGGCCGAGACTCGCAAATCTGGCAAGTATGATAATATGATATATAGGCGTATTTCAATGTCGTCCAAGCCATCCAAAATTAGAAAAAAACTTTTTACTTCTCCTCCGCATATTAAGTCAAAGTTAATCTCTTCACATCTATCCGAAGAACTGCGTTCTAAGTATGATGTGAGATCCTTTCGCCTTAGAAAAGATGACGTTGTGAAAGTTGTCAGGGGTGAGTACAAAGGAATCGAAGGTAAAGTGACTGGCATTGATATTAAAACTGGAAGGATAATGGTTGACGGCATTACTCGTGAAAAGATAGCAGGCGGAACTACTCCTGTAAAGATTCATCCATCAAAAGTAATAATTTTGAAATTAAACCTCGATGATAAATGGAGGAAGGAAAAATTAGAAGTTCATGTGAAGGAGGCCTAATTATGGTAAAAATGGGTGAAGATAAAAGAACTAAAAGATCAAAGGCACCAGCATTCTGGAAGATTCCTAGAAAGAAAATCCGCTTCACGGTAACTGTATCCCCTGGACCTCATTCCAAAAAAGAGAGTTATCCGTTAGCTGTACTCATTCGGGATATCTTGGGCCTTGTCAAGACTTATAGAGAGGCTAAGACCGTTATTCATGAAGGTAAGATTGTAGTCGACGGCATTCCCCGAAGAGAGCCAGATTTTCCTGTAGGTTTGATGGATGTTATTGATATACCTTCTATCGGTAAAACTTTCAGATTGGTACCTATTCCAGGTAATCTCCTACATCCAATAAACATACCTGAATCTGAAAAATCTTTGAAACTCTGTAAAGTGAAAGAAAAGAATACAGTTAAGGGTGGGCTGGTTCAATATGGCCTCCATGATGGTAGATCTATTCTTAGTAATGATGTGGAGTTGAATCTAGGAGATACTTGTTTAATAGAAATTCCATCCCAAAAAATAGTTAAAGCCGTTCAATTACAAGAAAGTTCTTTGGCTATTATCACTAAGGGGGCAAAAGTTGGCCAACTAGGTAAAATTGAAAAGATAATACCTGGGACCTTCTCAAGATCAAAAATTGTCTTCATCTCAATTGGAAGTATTTCAAGTGAGCTTCCTTCAGATATTATTTTTGTAGTTGGGGAAGAAAAACCTTTGATAATGGTTAGTGGAGAGACCTGAAATTGTCTCAAGTTCCAAAAATTGAAAATGCGATGAGGAAAATAAAGATCAGTAAGGTAGTGCTTAACATAGGAGTTGGTAGGTCGGGCGAAGTACTCGAGCGTGCAAAGAAAATCCTTGGGGAATTGACAGGCCAAAAACCTTGCCCTAGACAAGCTAAATGGACTGTACGTGATTTTGGTATTCGTAAAGGTGAATCAATAGCTACTATGGTTACTCTTCGTGGCGATAAGGCTATAGAAACTTTAAAACATCTTTTAACTACTAAAGAAATGAAACTCCCATCATCATCTTTTGACGAAAGAGGAAATTGTTCTTTTGGAATAAAAGAGCATATCGAGATACCAGGCATAAAATATGATCCAGAGATAGGTATATTTGGCCTCGATACATCTATTTTATTAGACCGCCCTGGCTACAGAATCTCAAAGCGAAGAAGAGCTAGATCGAAAGTCGGTAAGAATCACAGAGTTACTCAAGAGGAGGCGATAACCTTCTTTAAAGAAATTTTAGGAGTCGATGTTTATTAATGGTTAAAGTTAGACATGGCAAAGAAAGAAAATTCGGAAAAGGGTCTAGATACTGTAGAAGATGTGGAAGATACGGTGCTATGATACAAAAATATAATATTATGTTATGCAGGCAATGTTTTAGGGAAATTGCTCAAAAGCTTGGATTCAGAAAGTATGAATGAGTGATAAGCATGCCAGCAAAAAATATCCTAGCTAACTTATTCTCAACAATCTATAACAATGAAATAAGGAAGAAGAAGGAGTGCCTCGTAATACCTGCTTCAAAGCTTGCCAGCGGAGTATTACAAACAATGCAGAGGTATAAATACATAGGAGAATTTGAGTATATCGATGATGGATTATCAGGAAAATTGAGGATTCAGCTTCTAGGGAGGATTAATAAGTGTGGTATCGCCTCACCCAGATTTTCTGTTAAAAAAGACAGATATGATGATTGGGAGCGCCGATTTCTACCAGCTATAGGTAGTGGAATTTTGATAGTATCTACCCCAAAGGGGATAATGTCACATAATGAAGCTCTTGCCCTTGGTATAGGCGGGAGACTCATAGGATATGTTTATTGATCAATTTCAAAATCTATCTTACGCGAATCTTTTTATAAATAATGACATTTTGCATTAAGATATGAGAGTATCGCCATTCGTTGGATCTCCTCGCGATGTAGTGCAGAAGATGTTGGAGCTGGCTAACCCGAAGCCCGGAGAAATCCTCTACGATATGGGATCAGGTGATGGAAGAGTATTGATCATGGCAGCAAAAAAGTTTGGCATGTATTGTGTAGGTATAGAGCTTCACGATGATTTAATAGATAGAGCAATGAAGGAAATTAAAAAGTTGAAATTAGAGAGCAGAATCCAAATAATTAAAGGTGATTTTTTCAATATAGATATTTCCAATGCTGATATCGTCTTTCTTTATCTTACAACTTTAGCAAATGAGAAGTTGAGGCCAAAACTTGAAAAAGAACTTAAAAGTGGATCACGTATAGTGTCCCATGATTATGAAGTGAAGGGTTGGTTACCCTCAAAGGTTTATAGGGATGAATCGAATGGGCATGTTATTTATTTGTACATCTTTGATCTAATAGATACCCTTAAACTTGATATTCCTGTAAATAGAACCTTATAATTTATCTTTCATTTTTCTTACAAAACCCCTAATACCTTATATTAAGGTAGTGAAATAGTGATAAGGAATATTAAATAATAAAGCAAAGGAAAAAATGCTAGGTATTGTACATTGAAGACAGAAAAGTTCGATGTAATAGTGGTGGGCGCTGGTCCTTCTGGTACTACTGCTGCGTATATAATGGCAAAAGAAGGACTTGATGTCGCTCTTCTTGAAAGAGGAGATTACCCAGGAGCTAAGAATATGTATGGCGGAGCAATATATAGCTGGCCTATCGAGCTTATCATTCCTGACTTTTCTGAAAAGGCTCCAATCGAGAGAAGAGTTGCAGAGCATAGGATAATGATCCTCTCTAAGAAATCAGGTCTAACTTTGAGCTTTAAAGATATAGGTTTTGCTCAACCACCTTATAACGCCTTCATAGCTATAAGAGCCAAATTTGATCGCTGGTATGCTAAATTAGCAGAACAGGTAGGTGCCCTACTTGCAACCTCAGTAAATATTACTGATCTAATCTGGGATAACAAAAAAGTTGTGGGTGTAAGATCTGGAAGTGGTCCTGAGAATGAGTTATACAGTGATGTTGTAATCGTAGCTGATGGTGTGAACTCTAAACTTGCTATACAGTCTGGTCTAAGACAACCATTAAGTCCTAAAGAAGTTGCTCTAGGAGTGAAAGAGACACTTGAATTGAAACCCGAAATCATCGAATCTAGATTTAATTTGAATGAAGGTGAAGGAGCAGCTATTCAAGTAATCGGAGCTACACATGGGATGATGGGTGGAGGTTTCATTTATACTAATAATAAAAGCTTGAGTATCGGAATTGTAATGTTATTGGAGCATCTGATTCGTTCAAAGAGAAAACCCTATGAGATATTAGATGAATTTAAGCATCATCCACTTATAACACCCCTGATAAAAGGCGGAGAGCCCAAAGAGTATAGCGCTCATTTAGTTCCAGAAGCAGGCTATTATGGAGTCCCTAGGTTGTATAGTGATGGTTTACTAGTTGTCGGTGATGCTGCCTCTCTTTGCAGCAGCCTGTATCAAGAGGGAGTCAATATGGCGATAGCATCAGGTCTTTATGCTGGAAAAACCGTGATAAAAGCAAAAAAGAAGGAAGATTACTCATCTAAAACTCTATCTGAGTATGAACGAACCCTCAAGTCTAGTTATGTAATGCAAGAATTATCTCAACTAAGTGACTTGCCAGAGATTTTTAGGAGAAATACTCGCTTTTTTAGCTTGTATCCTGAAATAATAAATTATGCGATGAAGGAGCTATTAACGATGGATGGTGAATTAAGGCGAGCTAAACTTAAAAAAGTTATGAAAATGATCCAAGAGAAGGTTGGATACTCAAACCTTATACGAGATTTAGTAAAGGCAAGGAAATTCTTATCTTAATAGTATTGTATGTTTAAGATACTCTGAATTGAGAAACTAATGATCACAGAAGATGAATACATTTTTTTATAAAAAATCATAATATTTTAAAAATTTTTATATTTTATTATGTTATTATATAATATTTAATAGTAATAGTTATTTTTAAATAATATATTTTTCATATATATATTTGATAGAATTGCACTTCATAACCTTGATAAAACTTAGGGGTAGACCTACTAAAGAAAGACTTCAACAGTTGGATAAAATAATTGAAAATCCACCAGAGGGGACCAAAATCAGGTTTGTTTTTTGGACCCTTGGACGTTACGATTTGGTCATTTACACAGAAGGACCTGATGAGGCGACAGCCTTAAGTACAGTCCTTCCATTCTTCGATTTTGCTTCAACAGAAACTTTAGTGGCTATAACAAAGGAAGATGCGCATAAATTAATCATCTAATCCGCAATATAGAGAATATAACTGTCTATGTTGCGCCCCACTCTTTTTTTTAACAAAATAAAAAAAATGAGATATTATAACACACACTCGTACTATCGAAAAACACCTATGATTCAGCCCTTTCGATCAACTCAAATCCTTAACTCCCGACTTGTGTGAATTTTATTATTTGAAGTCAAGAGTAATGATACAGAGACTCCGTGCATCATAGAAGCTGTAAAGAGTAGAAGCATGATGAAGAATGCATCCCACACGGTCACCAGGACAAACGTTTTGAGATGGTCCCTGCCCATGTTATAGCCGATAGTTATTGCAAGGGTTTCGGGTTAGACATATGACACAACAAAGAATTCTTTGAATAACTCTCCCCTTCTCTATCTATAATTAAATTGAAGATTTTCTTTTTCTTATTTTTACTTTGTAAAAGAAATCCTCAACTATTCGCGTTTGACTTCAAAGGCTATCTTGGTCTTAGCTTGATACTCAACTACCTCATTTTCTTTTACAACCATACTGAAGCTCTTAACTTCAACCCAAAGAATTTCTTCAATAGTTTCTGCAGCTACTTCGACCGCGTTCTTAGCTGCATCTGTGAAATCTTTATTTGATCTGCCTATGACCTCAATCAACTTGTATACCAATAAAATCTCCTGCATCATAATGAAAACATACATATTTAACTTTGCTCCTTTTCTAGTTGATGAAGTCGGCGTCGACCGTTCAATTCCAGCCCTTATCTTTAAAAATTAAACTTTTTTTAACTTATTTATTATAAGTTTCCAGAATACACCACTAAATGAGATTATTTATTAGGCTTCCTCCAAAATAAGTGGGTCCTTCTTATCTGCTTGACTTACATTTCAGCGATCTATATACATGTGAAATGCTTTTAGATTTTGGCTTCATAACACTTTGGATAGAAATAACTTCTTTGAAAGATTAATTGCTTTAATAATTAGTTTTGAGCTTTTTCAAGTAATTTGTTCAAAATCTTTTGAGAATTCTTAAGTACTGTGACGTTATCCAATATTTGACATCCTTATATTTAGCTCCAGCCATAACATTTACTTTGTATATGCCATTTTTTTGTTTATGTTTCTGAAACCATTGTTTTATTGCAATTATTTTTGGATGATTTTTAATTCCAAGTAGTATTGACGTATCTATTGTTGACAATATGTCTGTCCAGTGATATGGATAAGTGAATTTTGTCCAATACTCAACTCCTCTCCTGTCCGAATACTTGTCTCTTGTAAAGACTCTATCTGCTAGCAGTATTCCTGCATCCTTTACAAGTTTTGTATACCTAGTCATTAAAGAGAATGGTCTTAACACGATACCTGTTATTAAATGCGAAAATGGTTTGGTTTTATCTGGCTCAATCGTTTCCTTTTTATTTAGAGCATCCAATTTCTCATTTCTAGTTCTTAAGGGAATAGCCCAACCTCCGTCATCCTGCCTCATTTTAAGCAACCAGTTTAGTGATTTCTCGATTCTTTTGCCTCTATATCCAGCTTTTATCAGGAATTCCGTGATACTTGCGCTATAATTTGGGCTGTACTGGTTGCCGTACATTCCCCTGAATTCTCCTTCCTCTGTCTGGAATGAAAATAAATACTTAGCTGCTTTCTTGATAGCTTCATGTTTTTTATTCAATCCGTAGAATTCCACTAGCTCTGCCACTGTCTTGTATGTTTGGTATTGGTTGTAATTTGTAGGTGAACGTAATATTGCTTTCTTGTTCGGATAGGTCCATGAGCCGTTTGGTTGTTGTTTCTTAAGTATTCTTTTAACTCGTGGCAGGGTCCATAATTCTTCTATGTTCACTTCTTCTCCAAGCAAGTCTCTTTTCATGAATGCTATTATTGCTTTATTGCCTGTGTCTAGTAACGTCTTGGTTGCTTCTTTCATTTTATGTCCTGTTAATATACTGCTTCCATTAAGTTAATTTATTCCTTGTCTATTTGTTGTTTTTTCTCTATGCCTACTGAATATCTATAAGTGCACGCTTTTCAGATTTGCAACATATCTGGCTTTCAAATCTTCTTTTGAATTCTTTAA
>JAKLZG010000077.1 GCA_024256165.1 Candidatus Methylarchaceae archaeon HK02M2 | reverse complement strand
GAATTCCTTTAACTTCTACTACTGCTCCCTCTTTTATAGATACATTGATATCTTGTCTTATTGTGCCAAGACCTCTCGCTACTCTTTTAGTTGCTCTAAGAAGTCTGCCTAATGATAGAGCTATCTCTTGAACCTTGTGAGGTGATTCTTCTACAGGAGCTAGAGCTATCTCAACTAATGGCACACATAGCCTGTCTAACCAGTATTCGCGGAAATTTTTAGAATCTTTTGTCAACCTTGCAGCATCTTCCTCAAGGCATATCGTTTGGACATCTACTTCTCTAGCAATAGTTTTTAGCACACCTCCAAGGGCAACTATTATTGTTCTCTGAAAACCTGTTGTATTTGAGCCGTCTATCACTAACTTCCTCATTGTATGTAATTCATCTACTATTTTCGAGTTTAAAGCTAAAGCTACAATAAGGGCAGACTCCACAGCTTCCATATTCAAATCATGAGGAGGCTCCTCATCAGCCTCTACAAGGCAGGCACTCTCACGGTTCACTTGATACTTTATCATTCTGCCTTTCTTGAACTCGAACATGGCTGCTGGATCGACTTGACCCAACTCACTCTGTGTAGGTCTTAACCTTCTCTCAAATGAGAACTCAGATTTATCAGATTGAAACTTTTCGCATTGGCAAAAAAGTTTTCTTTTAGTTGCTAATTGCTGGTGTATTTCAAGCCCTACCTTCAAGCCTATTTCTTTATAATCGATCATATCTCCAACCTTTTTAGGATCACTTTATTGGTCTTCTTTGTAGATCGGACCTGTAACTGATTTCTCCGGCTATGTTCATTTTCATCAACTTCTTTGCCTCTTCAACACTGCTCGTATTGCCTAATACCCACATCATCTTTACAAGCGCTGTTTCAGGTAGCATATCATCAAGAGGTAATACACCCATGGACAGTAGATCACGACCAGTATCATATACGGTCATCCGCACCCTTCCCCAGATGCACTGGGACGTCATAGCTACAAGCACTCCTTTCTCTATAGCAGATTTTAATTGATTGTTACAGTATCTGCCGACATGACCTAGTCCAGTTCCCTCAATGATTATTCCTTTATAGCCACTACTGGTAAGGTAATTTATGATCTCGGGATCGAAGTCAGGATAGAACTTCATCAAAGCAACTCTTGTATCGAAATCTGGTTTACAATTAAAATCTTTAAAATCTCTTTTAGGAGGAAGACCATGCACAATTTCTTCTATATTATTACCTTTAACATATGCTACAGGAGAGATGTTAATAGATTCGAAAGCATCCCTACGGCTTGTGTGATTTTTCCTAACCTTTGTACCAATATGAACAGATAGGATATCATCACTCATGCCAGAATGCATGACAACGTAAACTCCAGAGAATTGTGCTTTAGAGGCTACAGAGACAGCACCCATTAAATTAAGGGCTGCGTCTGATGAAGGCCTATCAGAAGACCTTTGTGAACCTACTAACACAACGGGAATAGGGACTTTAGCAAGCGCAAAGCTAAGAGCCGCAGCTGTGTAGCCCATAGTATCTGTACCATGTGTTACAACTATTCCATTGAATCCAGACCTAATCTTCTCAGCAACTTTCAATGCTATCAACTTCCAATACTCAGCAGTCATGTTCTCACTAAATATGCTAGAGACAACTTCCGCATCTATTAGAGCATGTTGAGATAGCTCAGGTACAACTGAATATAGATCAGAGGCTGAGAGGGCAGGATGAACTGCTCCAGTTCTATAATCAACTCTGCTTGCTATAGTTCCACCTGTGCTTATTATAGCTACATTAGGCAAATTGGGGTTGATAGAAGGTTTAGGGGGTGATGAAAAATGTGGCTTTTCTCCTTCAGATAAGCGTTTGATAGTTTGGATATTTCTGACATCAATGCCAATATTATATCCATTAGATAGCTTTATCACGATGTGAAGATCGTCAGCATATTCGTACCTTGGCATCAATAATCCTTTATAGTCCTTCTTAGGAGTTATGACCTCTATCAAATCTCCAATAAAGATATTCGATTTTTTCAGTATCTCTAATGAAGAACCTTTGTAGCCAACCAGCTCGCCCATATCTTTAAAGGAAAAAAGTCATAAGAAATAAGTTTTTCAAATTAAATTTTCTTGATAAGACTTAAATATGAAACAAACCTATCGATAGGTTAAGAGAAATGGGGAAATTTAATAAAGAAAAATTCAAACAAATTATGTTGCCTATGGATGTTTATCAAGATCTGGCATCTCTTCGTAGAAAGAAGAATAATTCTCTAATTGAATCATTTGGTGAGTTGATAAAGAGAATTCTTGATGAATGGAGATATACTAAGATTATGTATGAGACTCCAATACTCTCAAAAGGTTTCCAATCTCCCACGATCTCAAAGTCTTATAATACTCCTAAATTAAAAAGGAGGTGAAAGAAGATATAATGTCTGAAGAGAAAGAGAAAGAGAAAGAAATCGGTAGCCTAAAGATAGGTGGATGTGAGTATTCAGTGATTGAGAAGGGTGAAGAAATAGAGCTTGTAGGTGTTAGCTGTGATACGAATAAGAATAAAATCAAAGGTGATAAGTTAATAGAAAAAATCTTCGGATCTAATCGTATTATATATACCCCACTTAAGATGAAAAAAGAAGTAGAGCCTAAGGAAGAAGAAGAGACTAAATAAAAAATCAATCAAAACGATTTCTTAAAACAAGAAATAAAACAACCGAAAATAAACTTATCACGCTACCATAAATAAAAGTTGCATTTGGAGCAACAAACTGCCATAAGAACCCTGCAATTAAACTCGCTGGTAGTGTTATCAGACCGATTGTCATATGGAAAGTTCCTAAAGCTGTTGCTCTAATTTCTTCTGATGTTAAATCAGAAACGTAAGCCCGTTGATTTCCATCAATAATTGCATAGACCATGCCATAAAGGACGAATAAGATGATGAGAGCTATTAATGAATCGAAGAATGCAAAACAAAGTGATGTTAATGAGAATAAAAGATATCCAAAAAGAATGACATTCCTCTTGCCAATTTTATCAGAAAGAATACCAAAAGGGACCGCAAGTGTAGCATAAGATGTATTGAATAAGACATATAGTAAAATAGGAACACCAACCGATTCTGTACCTATAAAAACCTCTTGTGCTTTAAGTATGAAGAACATATAACTGAAATTGGCAAGATAGAATACAGCCGTTACGAAGATGAATAACTTAAAAGAACTTGAAAATCTTTTTAGACTTATCTTCCAGTTTACATCATATATTTTCATTCTCCTCTCTTTTACAAAATTTAGTGGGATCAAAGAAACAAATGCAAAGATTGCTGCAGAGAATATAATTAAGTTAAATCCAAACTTTAAGAACCAAAATAAGATGAAGACAACTACCGACCCTAAGATGGCACCAGACGTATCAAGGGCTCTATGAATCCCAAAACCTTTTCCCTTCTCTTTAGGCATAGAGTCTGCAATTATAGCATCCCTTGGTGCATTTCTCAAACCCTTTCCAACTCTCTCAAAACCTGAGAAGATTAGTACATGTTGCCATATCATCGAAAAGGATAGCAGTAATTTGGAGACAGCAGAAGTTAAATAGCCAGAAGTTACAAAAATTTTTCTTTTTCCAATTTTATCAGACCAAAATCCAGAAAAAATGAAAAGAACACTTGTTATGCTGTCCCTCAACCCTCCTATCAAACCGATGATCAAACCACCTCCACCCAATGCTGTAATGAACATAGGTAATATCGGGTTTATCATTTCGCTACTAAAATCGTTCAGAAAACTTACAATTCCTAGTAAGAGTATATTTATGCTGATTCCTTTTGAATATCTGCTCTTCATTATCAATATCAGAATTTTTTTGGATTTGATACTATAAATCTAAAGGTTCTTGCCCAATGTTAATATTATATTTGGATTAGATGTTTTTTACCATATAAGCTCCTTCTGATTTATAGCCAAGCTTTCTATAGTACTCCTTCGTTCCTATAGCACTCATTACAACTAATTTCTTCGAACCGAATTCATCTTTAGCTATTCTCTCAGCCTCTTCCATCAACATGGCTCCGAACCCTTTATGTTGACAATCATATTCACTTCTTTTTCCTATCGGAATCATCTTTCCATAAACGTGTAATTCTCTTACTAAGCATGATCTTTTAGTTTTTATCTCATCTCTGTGTGCACTATCAGAAGGATGCCTTAGCCTTAAGAATCCTATCAAAGCATCTTTTCCGACATCCTCATAAGATAAGAAAACTTCAAACCCATTAGATGCTTCATAATCTTGCCTTAACAGTCTGATGTTTTCTGGCATAATGTCTATTCCATACTTCAACTTTTTGATTCCTACTTCACGACATCTGATACACTTACATTTATTCCCTATTTTTGATAACTCTTTTTGTACTAGCTCTCTTAAGTTACTTTTCTTGACTCCTGCTACTATCAGTCTTGCTGGGATGTCTCTTTGAATCCTCATTATCCTGACCCAACTTGGTACAATTGATTTGACCTTTGCCAACAGCTTTATCGTTGTTTCATCATCGTAAGGTAGGTACCTACCATCTAAGAACCATCTATAAAGTTCGGAAGATTCTACTAATAAAGTTGGGTAAATCTTCAACATATCTGGCTTGAATTCAGGGTCATTAAAAAGACGTTGGAAAGCATCGAAATCCTTATCTGGATTTGAGCCTGGTAGTCCTGGCATCATGTGGGCGACTATCTTGAAAGCAGAATCCTTCGCTATTCGAAATGCACTTACAACATCCTTCACATGATGTCCTCTTTTAACGATCTTGTAGATAATATCATCTGGGTTCTGGACCCCTATTTCAATCCTTGTAACTCCAAAATTTAACATAAGATCAACATGTTCCTCTTTACAGAAATCGGGTCTAGTCTCGATCGTCAGACCGACGTTTCTAATCTTTGAATGCTCAGCATTTCTCTTAGCCTCTGCAAGATTCTTAGATTCAGTATAGTTTAAAGCATCATAGCATCTTTTAATAAAGTCCTTCTGATAATCTTTCTGGAAGTTTAGGAAAGTTCCTCCCATTATTATTATCTCTGCTTTTTCTACATCGTGCCCAATTGCCCTTAGTTGATCGAGCCTTGCAGATACTTGTCTGAACGGATCGAAATCATTTTGAGTACCACGGAGGGCAGCCGGCTCTTGTCCCGTATAACTTTGTGGGGTTGAAAATTTGTGGCCTCCAGGACAATATATGCATGCACCGTGAGCACATGGATAAGGCTTTGTCATGACTGCTATTACTGCTATACCAGATGCTGTTCTTACTGGCTTTATTTTTAATATTTCTTTAAAGCTATTATGCTTTTCAGGTGACAGATGAGCTAAAATCATGGAGTTGCTGGGATATCTTTCCAGATGGTACTTCTGACAGACTACCCGCTTTAAATTATCTATTTCATCCTTTGTTACCTGACTGTGTGAAGTTAAAGTATTAGCTATCTCTGAACATGCAATACTAAGATCATCTTGATCTTTTTTGCGTTCACATAAACTCATCGTCTTCACTTGATAATATTAAAAAGTTTAATCATCAAAGTTATTTAAGAGATTTGATTTGATTTGATTTGATTTGATTTTTTCATACTGGACTCTAACGATTGTACTCATTTTTAATTACTTATCTAAATGACCTGACTAAAGCCCAGGAGGTTTTTTCCCTCTCCTCATGATTAAGATGGCAGAAATGGCTACTATTCCTATTACAACGATTGCTATTACCAATATGAGTTGCCAATCTAAAGGAGCGGGTGGTGACCCTGCATAAGTATAGTTGACCAACTCTTCCTCGGTTTCTATCAACCCATATCCATCATAAGTTATTATCTTGACGAAGTAGCCTACATCTGAAGAGTAATAATACTCCGAATAACCATTTGTATCTGTATAATTTATGAGGAAAGCTTCAAAGGTCCCTGCTGGCACCGTTACATTCTCGATTCTAACATTGTACTCTCTAAAGATTTCATTGGTTTCTTCAGTTTCTGGAGGCTCTATCCCATCAAAGACTGTCTTCTGCTTTACGGTTTCTGTTGTATTTACTGTCCAGACCTTACCATCACTTATAGGAAAATTGAGTTCATTGAGAGGAGGATCATAGGTTGAATTTGTCTTTTCAGTGATCATGTATGTTGTTTCTCCACCAAATTCAGTCTCCTCAGTTTCTTCCAATTTCATCTCTACGATGGTTAGATCGGACTTTTGTAGATAGATCTCACCTTCAACGGTAAATCTCACCGTTATTCCCATTTCCGAAGATTCACCACTTCCTTCCAACTCTATTACATAGCAATCGTAATCATTTCCGAATACTTCAACAGTCGCTTCTCTTACGATACTTTTGGTTAAACTTCTGGTCATCATCAACCTCTTATCGTCAACGCTGTACTCCCAACTATCTCCGATTGAATAGCTGGGCTTCTCTGATTGATTTACTTCTGAATAAACTATGGATGACGCTTGGAGGGTTATAAAGAATATTAGGGAAAGGGCCAAGATCTTACAATTCAACTTCTTAATCATTTGAATCGCATTGGATAATATTTACATATACTTAAAGAATTTGTTGAATCTGTGAATAAAGACAGATTGTATTAGGGATTTAAGATCTTACTCTTTTAAGAAACTTATGATCAGAAATAAAGTAAAATGATATCTTCTTATTGTTAGAATATATAAAAAAATAAAGGGGGGGTTGGTTAGATTACGGAATTACTGATACTAACCACGGAGAGTAATCTACAAGTTCTGATACTTCGTCGCCGATTCCTGGACCAAATCCGAATGTAGCTGGATCACCTGGGCCACTTATGTCGCCCCACCAGTTGTTCTCTGCATCAATAATATTTTCGCCACCATATTGTACTCCGTATTCTACATTCTCGAATATGTTGTTGTAGTTGATTATCGGAACATCGGCACCAGCGCTTACATATATACCGTCATCGAAATTCCTTATGATGTAGTTCCTGTTATTGTAGGTGCCACCTATTGTAACGTTGCAGTCACCATTATTGCCACCTATTATGACGATACCATCCTCGTTATATGCAATGTAGTTTCCTATTATCGTTGGGTCTGAATCTGTGCATTCGATGCCATTTTCGTTACCCATTATTGTATTGTCGCTTATGGTGACGAGATTATCATCATCACTGCAAGAATCCCATAAGTCTATGCCATTTTTGTTACCAGATAGCGATCCAGTATAACCTATTATGTTATGGTTTATGAGGCCTGAGCTGTAGTCCCATTCGATGCCGTGTTCTTGATTGAAGTATATCTCGTTGTACTGTATGGTCATATCTTCACAGTCATTTACAACTACGCCGCGGTCTTCTGAACCTATTATGGTGTTATGCTCGATTATTACATCATCAGAGTCGTCCACTCTGACATTAGTGTCTACGTTGTATGCTACGGTATTGTATGCGATCCTCGCTCCGTCGCATTCATCTAGTTCAATTCCCGGACGGGTTTCTTCAGATTCGTCATATTGATACATTACAGTATTATGAAGTATCTGTGGGCTCTCGACGTCATCTAGATGTATTCCTTCATGACCATTATACAAGATCGTGTTCCACTCAATAACTACTGGAGAATCGAAGTTTTCTACTTCTATACCCTCCTCTTCATTACCGGTTATGACGTTACCCTTGATGAGCAGATCTTCGCCATATACATCTACATAATAGGGAGAATCTAAGTAATATCCTCCATCTATGTTTATACCTTCCTCATCAGCACTTCCTGTTATCTTGTTGAAGATTATCTTCACATCTGAGACTTCGTCCAGATCTATATTTTCGCCATTATTATCGATTATTGAGTTATATGCTATCAGTATATTTTCCACCATGAAGTCAACATCGAATTCGTCTGTTCCATCGATCTCTATGCCTTCATCTTCATTACCCATTATCTCGTTGTAGGTTATGACGATGTTCTTTGTATCGTCGATCTCTATGCCTTCTTCATTGTTTCCCATTATCTTGTTTTGACTGATGGTAAGGCTCAATATTACTGTTGTATCGTCTTCACCATCACCATCTGTATCTACTTCCGGCCAATCATCGTCTCCATCATATTCTATTCCTTGGTTATCGTTTGCCAGTATCTTGTTGTTTATTACCGATGCTACCGGGCAAGAACCAAACCAACGATCGTTATAAAAACTATCGTCGAAATCTATCCCATCTTCCTCATTTCCAGCTATCAGGTTGGATGCTATGCTAACGCCGTTCACAAATTCAAGTTCAATACCGTCGCCCGTCTCCTCGTCACCGTTCCCAATTATCTTGTTTCCCTTTATCACTATGTTGTGCAGATCGTTTACTTCAGGAAGATAGCAGCCCTCGCCTTCATCCCACATCAAATAGTAATTATTTCCATCAATGCCATCATCTTCATTATGGGTTATCATATTCTCAAGTATGATTATGTTTGTTGAATCATTGAAATCTACCCCATCATAGTTCTGAATTATCGAGTTCTCCTTTATCACGATCTCGCCCTCGTCACAGTCATCCATGTCTATTCCATCATCACTATTTTGCACTATTATGTTGTTGTAGACGAATCCGGTTGCATCATCTTCGAAGTGCAGACCGTTCTCTCCATTAGTGATTGTGCACCTTTCTATATACAGGTAAGCACCCACGATATCTAAATCATCACCGTCTAGATCTATTACAGCACCTCGACCGTATATCGTTGTATCACCCGTTATCGTGACTCCGCCTGTGTATAGAATTGTAGGATCAAGGTAGTAGATACCACCCGTACCTCCACCGACTGCATCCGACAGTGCCTCAGTAGGCTCAGCTATGGCTGGCAATGGTATCACAAGAAGCAAAGGCAACATTAGAAGCATTGCAATTGTAACCGTTGCGATCATTTTTTTCATTTTTGTTCGTCATAGGTTATACATATTAATTTATAAAGCTATTCTTATTAGAAATGTTCTA
>JAKLZG010000076.1 GCA_024256165.1 Candidatus Methylarchaceae archaeon HK02M2 | reverse complement strand
AGATTTCTCACTTATCAGAATTTAATCATTCCAAGAATTTCCGGTGCAAGTTGGCGTCATTATGTCCAGACTATATAGAAAGAGAAATGATGTTAAAGAACATTGTACCAATTAGTTGATAATATATGAATCAAAATAAACAAGAAATTGTTAATGTAGTTGTTACAGCAGATCCTTGAGTTTTCAAAAAAAGTTTAATATCATTATCGTAATTATTTGATTTTCTCTTTGCATGAGTTGATTGGATGCAACGGCTTGAAGATAGGAGGCTCAAATGACTGTGGAGATCAGCATCCTCACTACGACGTTTATCTTTAATGCCACTGTCAACTACTACCTTGTCAGAACAGGCGATAAATTTGTCTTAATCGATACGGGTACGGCAAACAAACGCAATACAATCGAAAAAGAACTGGAAAACGCAGGCTGTAAGCCAGGCAATCTTGCGTTGATTGTACTAACTCATGGTGATTTTGATCATTCCGATAACGCAGCGTATCTTCGGAACAAATTCGGTACACCAATAGCCATGCACAAGGTCGATTCTGGAATGGTCGAACATGGAGATATGTTATGGAATCGAAATAAACAGTATCTTCTCATCAGAATAATGTTTAAGCTATTTTTTAGGTTAAGTGAATCGGACCGGTTTAAACCTGATTTCTATATAGATGAGGGATACAATTTCTCGAAATATGGATTTGACGCTAAAGTTCTTGCTATTCCGGGGCATTCAAAGGGCTCAATAGGTATTCTTACAACTAATGGTGACCTATTCTGTGGTGACCTACTCGTTAACACGGACAAACCAGCGAAGAACACGATAATCGACGACTTGGATGAACTGAATGCAAGTGTCGAAAAATTGAAACGTTTTCAAATCAACACCGTATACCCAAGTCACGGCCAACCATTCCCTATGGAGTTGTTCATAAAAAATTAGTTAGTACTACTTGATAAAGTATACCACAATATAATGTTAGCAAAGTATCTCAGAAATGAGCGAAAGCTAGCTAACTATTTCTCCAGAATACTTTTCAAGATCTTTAACGAAATCTCAGACTCTTTTTTCAATTCACCAATCAGTAGTTTCTCGGCAATCTTGCCAAAAATCCCCCATGGCATTTCATATTCGTATACATAGGTGAATTTAGTTCCCTCTCCTATGGGTTCTAAGATATTAGTTACAAGCACGTTTAGTGAACCAGATAAACGATATGCCATCCTCTGGTTTTTAAGACTCTCAGTGATCTCAAAATTAAATTCGCCCTTCTTTTTAGGTATCCCGTGAGCAGACGCACCCACTTTTAACTTGTCTTCTGAAGTTAGCAATTCGGAAGTGTACTCCACGCTCTTTAGATCACGTTGGTATCCTGGTACCCATTCTGTAAGCTTGTCCAAAAAAAGCATTTCCCAGACCTTTTCAGGAGAAGCTCTAATTTCAATTGACCTTTCCATTCTTGTCAAAATATCACCTCCTTCCGTTATACTATTTAATTATCTCTTATTGTAATATTTAATAGTTAATACAATCTAAACATCAAATTAGTGGAGACGAAAGCGTCATCGCCCAAATGCACCTCATCGTCAAGAGTCCTTTTTTACCAGGAGGAAGATTGCTCTCTTACCGCCTCGAGATTTTACAGTAAAACCTCGACTCCATCGTGATCCAAAGCAAAATCGATTTGAAGCACTATCATTGAATTTTCCTCACAATTATTATTAAATCCCCGTTTCTCCTGTCGATGGGATAGAGGCCCGATCCCCATCCCCGATCTTCAGGATACTTTGAAAAATCCCAACCAACTATTTTCTTTAGGCACCCCACCGAAGGTCTCTAAAAGGTGTTGTGCCATATAATTTTTGTTTCTTTAAGTTTTTCTTCCATATTTTATAATGAATTTCACAGAGGTAAACCTTCCTTCTTTCTGTTTTAATATGTAGATCAGATGAGGAAAACTTTTCTTGGCTTAAAGATCGAATAGCTTTATTATCGCAATTTTCTATTGAGCATATGACACCTTTTTGAACTTTGCCCAAGTTTACCCGTATTTTATAATAGAATACTTAGATATAGGCTTGACTCTGAATTCGCCAAAGATTATTATTCTTTCGGTTGATTTCAAAGCATAAACTGATAGACTATATATCTAAGTAATAAGAAATAAGGTAAAGCTTTGCTTAACAAGTTTAGGAAGATTTTTGAGCCCTTGGTCGAAAGGCTCGGCATACACCTAGCTAGGATCGGTTTACCTCCACTCTTCTGGTCATCCCTTGGTCTCATAATCGCCTTTTTCTCATGTTTGGCTTACTCAGGAATCTTCTTTCTTGATGGTTTTTATGGTGGACTATTTTTACTGACATCTGGCTTTGCAGATATAGTAGATGGTTCTGTTGCAAGAGCTACAAACTTAGTCTCTTCAAGAGGAGCATTTATAGACTCTACTTTTGATCGCTTGGGAGAATTTTTTGTTTTTATCGGGATTCTATTGGGCGGATTTATAGATGCTTTGATCGTTATTGTTGCCTTGTCTATTTCTCTACTTGTGAGCTACACAAGAGCAAGAGGAGAGTCTTTAGGCATAAAACTTTCGGGGAAGGGCATTGGTGAAAGAGCTGAGAGGATACTGGTACTTTCTATTGCAAGTATGCTAGGCTATGTTAATTATGGAGTCATAATCGTTTTAGTATTGGCTCTCATTACTTTCTTACAAAGGGTTGCTCTAGTATTAAGAGCATTATAAGATGATGAGAAATGAACTTCAATAATAACGGATAGATTAGATTCATACTAGATACTCAATTATCGATATGAGCGACGATCCTTTCTTGCCCTTACTTTTACACGCCCATAATGAATAGCGCAAGATACACAGTAATACTTGACGGTTTTAGGCGATGATATATATGCCCCTGCAGCCCTGAGCTCTTTAGACAATGAATAGTCGACGAGACTTACCCTTGAAGTAAACTTTTTTGCTTTGTCTTTCGGTAACAACGAACCACATTTGCTACAGTGAACATAATCCGAGTGGCCTTTTCCCCCTTTTGTTCTGCCTCCGCTCTTTCTTTTCTTAGGCAAAATACCATCACATTCTCTTTATTTTTCATTCCTTAAAAAGTTATTATTTTTTTTAAAAACCTATATAAAAACCGTCATTTGGAACTATTTAAGAGCTTTTCGAACTCATATACTATCCTTGCAATCACTACATGAGCTTCAAGAGGTAAAGTATGGCACGAGTAGAGCTGATTGAAATTGGACGAAATATCGGGGGAGAAATGACTTCTCGGAAAACCTCCAACTATTAATACAGGTTTCTGGTATTTTCCCAACTCTTTGGCAACTCCCTCAAATGTATTCCTCTTACCTAATCTTGAGGTGCCTATGGTAACAGAAGGTTTGATCTCATCTATCAAATCTTTAAAAGATTGTTTTTTAATTTTAAGTAGGACTTGATTATCTGGCGTTACTATTTTCTTCTCTTTGAACAGCTGCTCAATAAGACCTTTAAAACGAAAGTGCGATTTCGGAAGCCTTACAGAACTACCTAATTTTATAACATTATCTTTAATTGTATGAATATAGATATCCATAGAACCTCTTAAGTAAAGTGGGGAAGAAGTTGCTTCTAGCAGTGAGAAGTGGGCTATATCAGGTCTTCCCCTTCTTTCAGAATATTTTAGCTTCAACATCGCAGCATGATGATAACTTCGATCTAAAAGCAACTCTCCAACATCCTTTCCTTTAGACAGAGCGTGTTTCAAAACTGATGGGTGTCTCCAAAGCTCGTAGGGGACTAGCTCTAGAGCAGTCTCAACAAGAATCAATACGAGTGTTTTCTTCAAGTTTAGAGTCAATTTTTTATCTTAGCTCCTTTTTATAATTTTTGAAGTTTGCGTGCAAATAGAAAAGACCTTGCTTTACAAAGAGTTGAGATACTATTAGATAACGCTTTTAAAAATGCTAGAGAAAACATGGATTTAGCTCAAAGGCAAGCATCGATAGCAAGGCGTTTATGCACCAAGTTGAATATCAGGTTACCTTATGAGAAGAGACAGCTTTTCTGTAAAGGATGCAAAAGGTTCATAGTACCAGGTATAAATGCTCGTGTAAGATTAATAAGTAAAACTAAAGCAATATGTATAATTTGCCTAGAATGTGGCCATGTATATCGTAAAATAATTGATGGATCGTAGTTACGAGTATTATTTCAAATAACCCTAAACTTTAAATTAAAACCTAAATATGTGTAATTATAGAATACAGTCCATATAAAGGCTCATGAGTTTGATCCATAGGGTGTTGAGAAGATAAATTGGTTGTAGTATACGATGTACCTCAAGATATGCTAATAAAAAGGTTGTCTGAAGAGTTGAAGAGAAGGTATTCTCAAGTTTCACCTCCAGCATGGGCCATTTATGTGAAGAGCGGATCCCATGTAGAGAGACAGCCTCAGGATAAGAATTGGTGGTATACTCGTTGCGCCTCATTATTACGCAAGGTCTACATACATGGTCCTATAGGACTGAGCGAACTGAGGTCGATGTATGGAGGGAGGAAAAGTGTCAAATACTATCCTTCTCACCATAGAAATGGAGGAGGCTCAGCAATAAGAAAGGCTTTACATCAGTTGGAGGCATCCGATCTTGTTAAAAAACATGGGGACAAAGGTCGCATAGTAACGAGTCAAGGAAGAGCATTATTGGATAGGCTTAGCACAGAAATCTTTAAGGAGATTGTCAAAGTGGACCCTTCTCTAGCTAAGTATACATGAGGTGGTGAAGATGGCTGAAAACATTAAAACTGGTGATGAAGCTCAACTTGAAGAAGCTAAGAAAAAGAAAATTATGAAAGAAACATTGCTAAGGACTCTGCTCACATCAAAAGCACGCTTGAGGTTGGCGAACATCAGGATGGTAAATCCAGAATTGGCTGATATAGCAGAAAATTATGTCATTAAGATTGTCTCCGAATTAGATATTAATAGGGCTATCTCAGATGAAGAGCTAAAGGGAATATTGAGAGAGATTCAACAACCAAAAAGAGATTTCAAGATAAGGTGGATTTGAGTAATCTATGGGGTCGATAAAACCATCTGCGCTAAAAAGAAGGTTGATGAAGAAGACAAAGCAAAACTCCCCAGTTCCTACCTGGGTCGTAGTCAAAACGGGAAGGAAGGTGCGTACAAATCCTAAGCGAAGATCGTGGCGGAGGAAGAGGCTCAAGGCATAAAGTGTGATAATATCTTTGGCGGAGAATGAAATTCTGGAAAGGATTTACATAATTCCTTTAGGGAGAGCTCTGAATACACCGAGGTATAGAAGGGCGAAAAGGAGCATAAATATCATTAAAGAATTTGCGACAAGGCACATGAAGTCCCAAATTATAAAAATATCCCAAGAAGTGAACGAAAAGATATGGGAGAGGGGTATAAAAAAACCTCCAAGAAAGATTACCGTCAAGATGGTTAAAGACAAAGAAGGAATAGTAACAATTTCTCTACCGACTGAAGAGTAAATGAATTCTGAAGTCAATTTACTAATATTTGTAAACGAACTAATACACATTTACTGAATAAAAAAAGATAAAAGTAAACTCAAAAATTGGAGAAAACGAACGGAGGCTGTTGGGCGACTGGCAATTTACCTATTAGACATATACCGAAATCCGAATATTGGAATGTTCACCAAATGCAATGACAATTTTCTTTTAATTCCTAAAGGATTATCGAAAACAAAGGTTTCCAAGTTCTCTTCTTTTTTAAGCGTAGAACCTGTTAAAACATCTATCAGTGGTTTAAGGGTGATAGGTCCTCTTGTGGCTATGAATAACAATGGTATATTAGTCTCTAGGCTTACAGAAGATGAGGAGATAAGAGAGATAAAAAGAGAGACTGGTCTGACTATAGGTAGGGTGCATACAAAGTACACATCGATAGGAAACCTTATAGTCGTTAATGATAATGGTGCTTTATTATCTGAGGTTTTACCGAAAATTTCAGTCAAATTAGTAGCTGATGTCCTTGATGTGCCAATAGATATAATGAGTATAGCAGATTACTACCAAGTCGGATCAATGGCTGTTGCAACAAATAAAGGCGCAGTCATTCATCCTCATGCCTCTGAAGATGAAGTTAAGAGAGTTCAAGATATTCTTAAAGTCGATGTTGAACCTTCGACCATTAATAGCGGTGTTCCTTATGTATCCTCGGGTATCATAGCCAATTCAAAAAACGCTATAGTAGGAAATCTTACGAACGGACCTGAGCTATCGATGTTAAGCCGAATCCTCAAAGTCTGATCGATGAATATTTATATTTTAAATATCAATTTTTAATGGTGAATACCTATTGAGTGAACAAGAAAGACTTCAATCTTTAGTATTAGAGCTGAGGGTATTAGAAGGATATCTTAAAGAAATCGACGTACGTGAGTCTGTTGTTGCGAGGGCAATTATTGAGAGTCGATCAGCTCTAGAAGCAATTAAAGGATTTTCAAGTAGTAGTTCTTCTGAGGTACTCATGCCGATTGGAGGCGGAGTATTCTTAGAGGCATCTACACCCCCTCTCGACAAGCTTATTATCAATGTGGGTGCGGGGGTCGTGATTGAAAAGACAAAACAAGAAACAGTGGATTTCTTGGAAGAGAGGATAAAGGAATTTGAGAGTGCTATACAAAATTTCGAAGTACAAAAGTCGGATTTGGCCAGTAAGATAAATGAAAACAGAGTTACAATAAATAGCATTGTAGAAAAGCAGAAAAGATCTCAACAGTCATAATTGTTAAGATTATATAATGTTTATATTTCAATTGAAAAAAAAGTAAATAATGTTCGAAAAACTCCGTTCTGCTATAAAAGGGCTAAATAAAGCTGTCAAAGAACGTACACTTGATGATAATGAGGCAGACAAAGTCCTTTGGGAGTTCGAGATAGCCTTGATTGAGAGTGAGGTAGCCCATGAAGTAGTAGTGGAATTGTCATCAAAGGTAAAGAATGAAGTAGTAGGCACAAAAGTACAACGTTTTAAGAACTCTGAAGAACGTATCAGAGAACGCTTGATAAGAGTGATAAAAGATGTCTTTTCGGGAACAAGCCAAATCGATCTGATTGGGATGATCAAGAATAAAAAGGCTGTTAAAGAGCCATTCATAATTGTATTCTTGGGAATAAATGGTACTGGGAAGACCACTACAATAGCTAAGTTCGCATACCTGCTTAAAGAGGCGGGCTTTACAGTAATTGTGGCTTGTTCTGATACTTACCGTGCTGGTGCAATCGAACAACTCACTCAACATGCTGAGCGTTTATCCGTCAAAGTCATCATGCAAAAATATGGCGCTGATCCAGCAGCCGTAGCCCGAGATGCAGTTTTATATGCAAAATCACACAAAAAAGATGTTGTCCTCATAGATACAGCAGGGAGGATGCAGACTAGTAAGAATTTGATGGAAGAGATGTCCAAGATAATTCGAGTAGTAAAGCCTGATCTAAAAATATTTGTTGGTGATGCCTTGGCTGGTAATGATGCTGTATCCCAAGCAAAAGAATTTCAAGCTTTTACAAACTTCGATGCAACTGTATTGACTAAGGTTGATGCTGATGTTAAAGGTGGGGCAGCACTATCTATTCAATACGTAACTGGTAGGCCGATAATCTATATCGGTAATGGGCAAAGCTATGATGATCTGGCCCAGTTTAATGTGGATTCTTTCATATCCTCTCTATTTGAAGGTAAATAATCTTTAATATAATATAAGAAATCTCTATATTAAAGCATAATATTCGAAAATGTTTGGTAGTGTTGATGAAAGGTAGTTCGATTCTGTCACTACTTGAATTGAATTCACAAGAAATTCAGAAGATTCTTGATCTAGCCATATTATTAAAGAAAGAGGCAAAACAGGGAATCTTAAGATCGATGTTAAAAAATAAAGTTTTAGCAATGATCTTCCAAAAGCCGAGTACAAGAACAAGGGTCAGTTTCGAAGTTGCTATGCTTCAACTCGGAGGTTATGCTCTCAACCTTAGTTCAAGTGATCTTCAATTAAATCGTGGAGAAACTATAGAAGATACTGCAAGAACTCTCTCAAGATACGTAGATATAATTATGGCTAGAGTTCATAGCCATAATGATGTAGTTAGATTAGCAAAAGTTTCATCAGTCCCTGTAATAAATGGATTGAGTAACTCCTACCATCCTGCTCAGATCTTAGCCGATCTTCAAACTCTTCTTGAAGTAAAGGGTAAATTGAGAGGGTTAAAAGTAGCATGGGTGGGAGATGGAAATAATGTTTGTAATACCTGGCTCATAGGTGCATCTTTGATGGGGATCGATATATCTATTGCAACGCCAGTACAATACAGACCTTTAAGAGAGGCAATAGATAATGCTTTGAAGATATCAGAAAAGTCAGGATCAAAGATAAAGATAACAGATAATCCTGAAAGCGCCGTCAAAGATGCACACTGTGTTATAACGGACTCGATGGTTTCTATGGGTTTGGATAAAGAAAGGGATAAAAGGTTAAGGATATTTCTGCCAAAGTTTCAAATCAATAAAGAAATGATGGAAAAAGCAGATCCCAATGCTATATTCATGCATTGTCTTCCTGTAAAAAGGGGAGAAGAAGTTGTATCAGAAGTAATAGATGGTCCTAGATCCGTAGTTTGGGATGAGGCTGAAAACAGGCTTCACTCTCAAAAAGCGCTACTCTGCTATCTACTTTTAGATGAAGAAGAGATTTAGAATGAATAAAGAAGTCATATTTTAATTAATTCAAGGTCAGCTTTTGTAACTAATTCAATAATTTTTGCCTTTTCTGACCCTAAACCCTTTTTATCAAGAAATGCATATCCAACTTTTTGTGAGCTTTTTTGAACCATCTGGCTGAATATTCGTTCATCTATGAAAGGTAGAACGTATTTTGGAGCAATGGCACTTAAGGCGAATTCAGATTTTATTAATAAGTTCGTAAACTTTCTTGAATAATGAGTCCCACCAAAACCTATCCCAACTTTATTGTATTTAGGCATAGCCTCGATAACCTCTATCAAAGCTTTTGATACTACTTCTGCAGCTTTTGTATCTTTCCACTCCTTTTCTGTTGAGCCAATCTCTACGAATATAACGGGTTTAGGAAGAGAAGTCGGTCCATGATGCATTGGTTCAGTCACTATCTGGTAGCTAGGGACAGACTCTCTCATCAGCCATAACTTTTTGATGTATTCTTTATGGAAGCTTGGAAAAGTATATGCTAATTCCTTCGATCTTCCTCCATAAGAAATATCATGAGAAAAGTTCCCTGGAAAATGTGCAGTTAGGCAAGGCATTTTGCTCTCAGATTTATGTCGCGAGACGAATATATACACATCTGCTGAAAGCCCGCCTAAATGATCTGAGAAGATCAAATCAGGCTTTACCTTGACCAACTTTATATCATCTTTCCAAAAGATAGGATAAGAGTCGAATTTCTCTTTGCCTTCTTTTAGATCGTATTTCTTTATCAGTGATTCAGCGATTTTAAGGCTAGCTATATCTTTGCTGGAAGATGCTATAATGAAACTCACCATAACTTTTCTAGTTCAAACAGTAGTAGCCTTTCTTATAAGATTGATTAATCCACCTAAAAGTTTAAAAAATCAAGTATGGTTAATTTGATGAGAGATTTGGGTATATTAAATCTTATGAAGTCTACGAGACAGATGCTCAAACTTACTAAGAAGTCTGATTGGAGCGAGTTTCGTTTATATATTAAGTTAACTGTAATAGGTATTGCAGCCGTAGGTGCTATAGGATTCATAATAAAAATAATAGGATCTGCGTTCCGACTATTCTTTTAATTATCGGGGTACCCGAAAATGAGTGAAAAGTCGAACTGTAAAATATATGCTGTTAAAACTACAGGAGGCCAAGAAAAGATAGTTGCCAAACTCGTGACAAATAGAGTATCTGTAAGAAAGCTACCAATATGCGCTATAATGGTTTTAGATGATATAAAGGGATATATTCTCTTAGAGGCAGATAATGCACAAGTCGTCAATGAGGCTGTATCTGGTCTGAAGCATGTAAAAGGTCAAGTTCCAGGTATGATACAACATGAAGATATTGAAAAATTCTTTATTATTAAGCCTATAATTTCCGAATTATCCATAGGCGATATTGTCGAGATAATTGCAGGTCCTTTCAAGGGGATGAAGGCGAAGATAAATCGAATAGAAGTATCTAGATCAGAGGCAACAATTATTCTTTTCGATGTCCCATATCAGCTACCTGTAACAATAGATGTTAATTATCTAAAAATATTATCACATTCGGAAAATGAAGAAATCTAATCTGTACTCTTATAGGAAATCAGGTCTGGTTTTCAGTATATATTTATAAGCAAATTCTTTAAGAATGGCTTATCGATAGGTAATAATACAAAAAGAACTTTAGATAAAAGGAGATAGCTTTGGGTGAAAAAAAAGTCGTTAATGCTTTAATAGTTGGTGGGAAGGCAACGGCAGGTCCTCCACTAGGTCCTGCACTTGGACCTTATGGTATGAATGTAATGATGATAGTCAATAAGATTAACGAGGCAACAAAAGATTATTCAGGTATGAGGGTCCCCGTGAAAATAACTGTTGATATTGATACGAAAGATTTTGAGGTAGAGGTTGGTGTTCCGACTACAGCTGCTTTGATAGTTAAAGAGGCTGAAATTGAAAAAGGTTCAGGCACACCAAAGGATGATTTTGTCGGCAGTTTAAGCTTTAAACAAGTGATAGATATAGCTAGGGCAAAAGAACAACAGTCGTATGGCAAGAATTTGAAGGCTATAATTAGAGAGGTAGTAGGGACATGTATAAGTATGGGGGTATCTGTAGAAGATAAAAACCCCAGAGAAATACAAAAGGAGATCAGTCAAGGGACTTGGGATAAGGTTATTGAGGAGTCTACATAGTTAGAGATAGTTAAATTCGGTAAATTCATAGATTGATTAAATAGTTAAATTCGGTAAATTTTTATATAGAACTCTTTCTTTCTTCCATTGGAGCGAATCTAAAATGGCATATCTAAGCAACTCTGAAGATAAAGCTGAAACACCAACAGAAACATCTACTGAAACAGCAGAAACACCTACCCAAGAGAAAGCCCCCGAGAGAAGGGCACCTTCAAATCATATATACGTTGGAAAGAAGCCTGTCATGAGCTATGCTACATCTGCTTTGATCCAACTCACAAATAGCGAACAAATAATCCTGAAGGCTCGAGGAATGGCTATTTCAAGAGCTGTTGATGTGGCAGAAATTGTCACTAAAAGGTTAGGAAACGAAGCTTTTACAGTAAAGGACATCGCGATAGATACAGAAGTACTAGGTACTGGCGAAGACATGAGGAATGTCTCTACAATCGAAATCATAGTAGGCAAGAAGTAAAAATAGCTTACAAATAACACAATGGGCTCACATAAACATTAGTGGGTCCTTTTTTTCCCTATTTATGAATGAATAAATTCGCTTTGATAAACCTTATAACAAAGAGATGATCAGGCATCTACAGCCATATAAAACAGTCTTAGTGATTGATTATGTCACAATCTAGTGAGATGATAAAGAAAGCGAAGGAGAGCGCAAAAAAAAGGAATTTTATTCAATCCTTAGAGTTGATCATTTCTCTCCACAACATAGATACAAAGAAAAAAGAGTTCAATATTAATGAGGGAATATTCTTGCCTCATACTTTTACAAGACCCCCCACCATTTGTGTATTTGCATCTAGTGGAATGGCTTTAAAGGCGAAGAGAGGTGGTGCAGACAGAGTTATAGAGCGTGATGAACTCGATAAATTAGCTACTTTAAAAAGAGAGGTGAGGAAAATTTCTCAGAAATATACGTTCTTTTTGGCCGAAGCACCTTTGATGCCACATATAGGTAAAATATTTGGACCTTATCTTGGACCCAAAGGTAAAATGCCTTCCCCTTTTCTTCCTAATACCCCAATAGAAGAAATGATTACAAAATATCGTTCTGCTACGAGGATTAGAACTAGAAATCAACTCAGCATCACATGTAAGATTGGTGATGAAAAGATGGAAGATGATAAGATTGCTGAAAATTCTTTGGTTGTTATAGGTGCAGTTATGAAGAAACTTCCATTAGGCTCCAAAAATATTAAAAATCTTGAGGTAAAACTTACGATGGGTCCGACTGTTGAGCTTCCTATAGAGGTGTGATAGTTGCAAGTCGCGGTAGGAAGCGGTAGAGTTAAAAAGAAAAGAATAATGCAGGAAGTTGCGACCCTCGTAAAGAAGTACAAATGTATTGCGATCTCAAGTCTCTACAAGATCAGGGCAGCTCAACTTATGGAGTTAAGGAAAAAATTCAGAAATGAGATGGAGATATTAGTAGTAAAAAACAAGATAGCTTCAATAGCTCTTGAAAAAGAGAACTTAACTAAAAAATTTACTGAAGAACTCAAAGGTCAAAGCGCTTTGATTTTCACGGATATAGACCCTTTTCAACTGGATATAATGTTTGAGAAAAATAGGGTCAACTTGCAGGCAAGACCTGGCGATATAGCGACTGATGATATAATGATACCTGCAGGAAATACTGGTATTCCTCCAGGTCCTGTTTTAAGCGAGTTCAAGGAGGCGAAAGTACCTGCAAAGATAGATTCTGGCAGTATATGGGTATTGAAAGATACCGTGGCAATTAAAAAAGGAGAAGCCATTTCACCAAAATTGGCTAGTTTATTATCAAGGTTAGGGGTGAAGCCCATAAGAGCGGGACTTTCACTATATGCTTCATGGTATGATGGCCTAATGTTATATGAGAAAGACATAAAGCTTGATCTTGACGAACATCGAAGAAAGATACAAGAGGCCTATCACAACGTCAATACAATAGCTATAGCAGCATCTTACCTAACAAAAGAGACTTTACCTCTTATTATAAGCAAATTTGAATTTGAGGCAAGAACGTTAGCAATTTCTGCAAGTTATATGAGCAAAGATGTGATTGTCGATCTTTTAGTGAAAGGTAACAATCAAGTTATGTTATTAGCAATGAAATCGGGCTACTTTGGTAAAGACGCGATTAGTATTCTTCTTTCAAAGGGCAGCGAAAAAGCAATGTTTTTGTATAAAGAATTAGAGGGGAAGGGGTACACCCATCCAGACGAATCTAAATAAATTAAAAAGTCTTGGATCTAGCCAAAGAGTGCTGATAGACCTTCTAGGCTCTCTTCTTCCTTCTTCTCTTCTTCCTTTTCTTTTTCTTCTTCCTTCTTCTCTGGCTTCTTTTTTTCTTCAGTAGCCTCTACAGGGGTTGTAGTAGCTGGGGAGACTATAGTAGTCGGAGCACCTTTCAAAGCATCTTCAATATTTATCTCGCTCAAAGCTGAAATCAAGGCTTTCGCTTTGATTTCATCAGGTTCGACACCAGTTGCTTTTACGACATTCTTTATGTTTTCTTCGTTTATCTCCTTTCCCAATTTATGAAGTAATAAAGCTGCGTAGACATACTCCATTTGTACCACTGAACATTATACAGCTAATTTTTTAGTATTTATACATATCTTTTTTGAGATAAGATTTCATTTTAAAAATCTCGATCAATACTTGAAATTTTTAAGTAAGCCCTAACTGACTCATAACTACAAGATGCCGCTAAAAAGCGATGAGTTCGATATAGAGTTCATGAGAGAGAACGACTTCATTAGGAAAAAGTGTAATGCATGTGATTCTTTCTTCTGGACTCAGCGTCATGATCTGGATTTATGTATGGAGTTCCCATGTGTTGAAAATGAGTTTATCGGCAAATCTCCTGCAAAGGTAAGGGCTGATTTAGATAAAATGAGAAATATCTTTCTTAAGTTTTTTCAGGATAATTCACATACTGTGATAAATCCCTACCCAGTTGTAGCGAGATGGCGAGATGATCTGCTTGTCACGATAGCCAGCATAGTAGACTTCCAACCTTACGTTACGAATGGGGAGATGCCACCTCCTGCAAATCCGTTAGTAGTAAGCCAGCCATGCCTAAGGTTTGAGGATATAGATAATGTTGGCCTTAATTTTGGACGTCATCTAACAATATTTGAGATGGGTGGCGCTCATGCCTTTAATTATCCAAACAAATTCACATATTGGAAAGATGATACGATAAGGTACCACCATGAATTACTTACTGAGAAATTAGGGGTAGCAAGCGATCTAGTAACCTATAAGGAGCATTTTTGGTCAGGAGGAGGAAATGCAGGCCCAGATCTCGAACCCAATGTAATGGGGTTAGAGATCTCAACTTTAGTCTTTATGTATTACAGAGTAGAGAATGGGAATCTGATTCCTTTACCTGTGAAGACTGTAGATACGGGATATGGTATAGAGCGTTGGGCTTGGTTATCTATGGGTACCCCTACAGCTTTTCATGTAATCTTTGGGAACATTCTTGATAAGACTTTAAATTTAATAGGTGGAAAAATCGATGAAAAGGTTCTCTTAGAAGCGAGCAAGTTATCGGGTGCCTTCAAAGCAAGGGGGTTAGTAGCGGAGCGGTTAGGGATGGAGGTTGAAGAATTAAAGAGAATGATAATGCCTTTTGAAAAAGTGACTTCAATACTTGACCATACCAAGGCTCTCGTTTTTATGCTTGCAGAGGGTGTAGTTCCCTCGAATGTTAAAGCTGGATACCTTGCTAGGATGCTAGCAAGGCGTGCCTATAGGTTACTCTCATTATATGATGCTCAGAATATGTTTTTTGATATCATCGAGATGCAGATAAAGCATTCGTCGCCTCAATTTCCTCATATTATGGAAATGAGGGATGAAATTATAAAATTGGCTGATGTTGAAATAAAGAAATATGTAAAGACTTTAGAGAGGGAGTATAGTGGAGCTAAGAAGAAACTCAAGACTTTGAAATCTAAGGGCAGATCAACGGTCCCTATAGATATTTTGCAAGAGTTATACGAATCCCACGGACTCCATCCTCAACAAGTATCTGAACTTTCAAAAGATTTAGGAGTGAAAGTAGAGATACCATCAGATTTCTTCTCCACTTTGGTGAGGAAAAAGTCGGAATCTGAATTGATGAGACCTCGAGATGGAAAGCAAGGGCTTATGGATAGGATCGATAATCTTCCAGATACTGAACTATTATATTATAAAGATGTGAATCAATTTGAGTTTGAAGCCAATGTTCTAAAAGTGGATGAGAACTTCGTAATTCTCGATAGAACTGCATTTTACTCAGAAGGAGGAGGGCAGTTAGGCGATCGCGGTTCAATTATATGGGATGGAAAAAAATCCAAGGTTATAGACATTGTTAAGGTAGGGTCTATATCACTTCATAAGATAAAAGGAGCTTTACCAACTAAAGGTGCTAAAATCAAGGGCATAGTTGATGCCAAACGGAGGAGAGCTTTGATGATCCATCATACAGCAACTCATATCCTTAACGGTGCTGCCCGCTATACCTTAGGAGAGCATGTCTGGCAGGCGGGTGCACAAAAAGATATCGATAAGAGTAGGCTCGACATTACTCATTATGCTCATCTAACTAGGGAAGAAGTAATCGATATCGAAAACAAGGCCAACATGATCGTTCGCTCGAATATTCCCGTCGAAGTATTGTATCTTCAAAGAAATGACGCTGAGAGGAAGTATGGTTTCCGTTTATATCAAGGAGGGGTCGTTCCTGGAAAAGAGATCAGGGTCATTAAGATAGGAGATTGGGACATTGAGGCGTGTGGTGGCACTCATTGTTTAAGGACTGGGGATATTGGTTTGATAAAGATAATCAAGGTCGAACGTATTCAAGATGGTGTCGAACGGCTTGAGTTCCTTGCAGGTGAACCAGCAATAAAATTTATTCAACTTCAAGAAGATATCATATCTAAAATATCTCACTACATATGCACTCCACAAGATAAGATCGTTGCTTCTGTAAATAAACTTATGATGGATCGTGAAAGTGTTATGAAAAAACAAAAGATAATGCTGAAAAAGATTGCTGAATTATCAAAACCCCAAATAATGGATAAAGCAGTTAAAATTTCTGATATCGAAGTCTACTATGAGTTAGATCATGATCTGGGCGAAGAATATCAGATAATGGTAGGTGAACAATGTATCAAGATTAATCCATCATTGATCTATTGTGCAACAGTAATAGAAGGCAAAGTTGCTAAGGTGATAGTATTCTGTGGTAAAAACGCCCAAGAAAAGGGGTTGAAGGCAAGAGAGTTGGCTCGACGGATTTCTAGTACCATAGGAGGTTCAGGAGGGGGAGATATGAGATTCGGAAGAGGTGGTGGACCCCTAATCAATAAGGCTAAAGATGTAGAATCTACTTTATTTTCATATATAAAAGAGGCATTAAGAGAACACAGCAATAATGGATAATCCTCGCAATAAGTTAGGTGTAGTAAATGGTACTTGATTGGACAATTATACAAGAGAAATGGAGAAAAATATGGGAAGAATCTCATATATTCGAGGCTGATATCGATTTAAAAAAGGACAAATATTTTTTGACAGTGGCTTATCCATATCCCAATTCCCCCCAACATATAGGGCACGGCCGTACTTACACTCTTGCAGATGTCCATGCAAGGTATATGAGGATGTGTGGGAAAAATGTTTTGCTTCCTATGGCCTTTCATTATACAGGAACTCCAATATTGGCTATGTCGAAGAGGTTGGCTGAGGGAGACAATGAGTTAATAGAAACATTTACAAAAATATACAGAGTCCCCATCGAGAAGATAAAAGAGTTCAAGGATCCTTTAAAGATTGCAAGATACTTCCACGAAGAGATAAAGCAGGGTATGAGGGAGATTGGGTATTCTATCGATTGGCGCAGAGAGTTCACAACAATAGATCCGCAATATAGCCGATTTATTGAATGGCAGTTCAAAAAACTATATGAAAAAGGCTTCATAGTTCAAGGTAGCCATCCCGTAGGATGGTGCCCTAAATGCGGTAATCCAGTCGGTCAACATGATACTATTGGTGACGTAGAGCCTGAGATAGGAGAATTCGTAATCATAAAATTCCTTCTAAACGGATACATCCTTCCAGCCGCTACTTTGAGACCTGAGACTGTATTCGGTGTTACCAACATTTGGCTTAACCCTAATGCTGAATATGTCAAGATTAGAATAGATGGCGAAGATTGGATAGTAAGCAAAGAATGTTTAAAAAAGATGCTTTACCTTAAAATCAAAGTTGAAGAGATCGAGGTTGTAAGAGGGAGCGAACTGATAGGTAAGTGGGGCGAGAACCCCCTTACAGGACTAAAGGTTCCAATATTGCCTGCATCTTTTGTTGATCCAAAGAATGCGACAGGGGTTGTCATGTCTGTCCCTGGACATGCACCTTATGATTATCAAGCATTAGAAGACCTTAAAAAAAGAGTTGAAGAATTGGCATTATATGATATTGATTTAAAGTTATTAGATTCTATTTCACCTATCTCAATAATAGAACTTGAAGGTTATTCCGATCTTCCAGCTTTTGACGTTATCAAAAAGATGGGGATAAATAGCCAAGACCACCCAAAGCTCGAGGAAGCTACAGAAGAGGTTTACAGCAGAGAGTTCCACTCTGGTCTGATGAAAACCAACACCCTAGACTATGCAGGATTGCCAGTTGCTATCGCGAAAGAAAGAGTTAAAGAAGATATTCTCAAATCAAATAAAGGCGAAATTTTTTACGAGATTCTCAACAGGCCAATCAAGTGTAGATGTGGAACAGAATGTATTGTGAAGATCTTTGAAAATCAATGGTTCATAAATTATGGTGATGAATCTTGGAAAGATCTTGCTGAAGATTGTCTAGAAAATATGAGTATAGTGCCAGAAGATCTTATACCAGAATTCAAATACACTACAAGGTGGTTAAGGCAAAAGGCATGTGCAAGGAAATCAGGATTGGGTACGAGACTACCTTGGGATAAGGAGTGGATCATAGAGAGCCTGTCGGATTCTGTAATATACATGGCTTACTACACAATTTCAAAGTATATCAGTTTGTATGATATTAATCCAGATCAGTTAACAGACGATTTCTTCGATTATGTATTTTTGAGTAAGGGTAATGCAAAAGAAGTTGGAAAAACAACCAAGATTGATACCGAATCTCTTAAGAGAATAAGGGATGAATTCATGTATTTTTATCCATTAGACAGCAGGCATTCCGGTAGGGATTTAATCCCCAACCATTTAACATTCTTCATATTCAACCATGCAGCAATCTTCCCCAGAGATTTATGGCCTAAACAGATAGTAATCAATGGCAGTGTTTTGATGGAGGGAAAGAAGATGTCGAAATCCTTCGGTAATATAATCCCATTGCGTGAAGCCATAAGGATGTACGGGGCAGATAGCTCAAGGTTGGCTATTCTTTCAACAGCAGAGCTATTACAAGATGCAGACTTCAGCCCAACATTGGCAAAGAGTCTTCATGGAAGACTGGAGCGTTTTTATAATTTTGCCTTAGAAGTGATCAGTCTGAAAAGTGATTCCAAAAATGTCGAATTTTCAACGGAAGATAGATGGATGATCACAAAGCTACAGAGGACGATAAAGTCTACGACCGAGGCCATGGAAGAGCTAAGAGTCAGGGAAGCAATCAATTATGCACTTTTTGAGCTTGATCGAGATTTACAATGGTATCTGAAGCGTAGTCCTATGGTGAGTTCATCTAAACATAGGAAGGAGGCGATGTTCAGAGTGCTTAAAATTCTTCTCGACACAAAGGTCAGACTTTTGGCACCTTTCATACCATACATCTGTGAGGAGATCTGGGAAAAGATGGGCAAGGAAGGGTTGGTTTCAATTGCTGATTGGCCAATTTATGATGAAAGGAAAGTAGATGAAAAAGCTGAAGAGATAGAGGAGATGATCATGAGGACTTTAGAAGATACTTCAAATATCATCAAGGTTACCAAGATCACGCCCAAAAAAATTTACTATTATACATCTGCTGAATGGAAGTGGGACGTCTATTTGAAAGTCCTTGAAATCTTACATATTGGCAAATTGGATATTGGTGGGCTTATGAAAAGATTGACCGTAGATTCGAATATGAAGAAGATTGGTAAAGAGCTCTACACATTTGTTCAGAAGATTTATGATGAAGTTCGGAAGATGCCTCCTGATCTCAGGGAAAGAAGGTTAAAGGTCAAAAGGATAGATGAATCAAGAGCCTTGATGAATGGTTCTAACTTCCTAGAGAAAGAAATGGATGTTAAGGTTCAGGTTTACAGTGAAGAGGATAGTAAGAAGTTCGACCCAAAGGCAAGAGCGAAGTTTGCTCAACCATATAGGGCTGCCATATACGTAAGTTGATATTACACACGATATTCGTTTATATTAGATACAAATTCTTTGGATAAATATATAAAAATAGATAGGGTGGATTCTAAGAAAATTCTTAGTCCAACCTTTTGTCGATAGAAGATATTGCTTATCTTATTTTATCTTATCTTACTTTATTATTCGTTATTTCTTAGCAGCCCATTCTTTTGCTGCTTCGACCATAGCCTTTACATTATCAAGCGGAGCCGGTAGTGAAACTCCACATCCTGGCTCTAGCAGATCAACACCAGCATCAAGAGCTTTTATGGTCTCTTCTTTTACTTGATCGGGAGTACCCATCACCATATGGCCCTTTGAAGACACATTGCCTAAAATTTTTACATCACCCACTAAAGGTTTGACCTTACTGATATCGACGGCTTCTTCAATACTTATCCCATCATAACCGCATTCGACCATATCGGCTATCATCGGTGTGGCATTTCCACAGATATGTAAAAGTCTTATTCCCTTTAACTCATCAGCGACTCTCATCAATGCTGGTTTTGCGTATTCTTGGAACATCTTTGGACTTATAAGATCTCCCGATGCAGTAGGCTCTCCGATCTGCACTATATCGGCGCCCGCACGATATTGGGCTTTGGCAAATTCTATAATAAATTCTGTAGAGAATTCAACGAACTTTTTCACATTTTCTGGATCTCTTATTATCATCATCATGAGATCCGCTGTTCCTACAAGCTCCCCAGCTAGGGTAAATGGTCCGAGGGCAAGACTTGAGATGGGAAGAAAATCTCCAACTTCTTTTCTGAGAATTCTAATAGCTTCCAATAGAACAGGGATCCTTCCAGCCTCGAGTAAGTTGTCTGGCATCTTAAGGTCTTCCGGTTTTTTATATATATGTTCAAGTGTTGCGGGAACAAGAACTGGGTTATCGGGCCACTTGATATGACATCCCATCGCTTCGGGTTCTATAACGAAATCGAAAGGAACTCTTACATTTTCAATTCCAGTCATCTCATAGCCTGCTATTGCAAGCTTGGCCATCTTTTCAGGGTCTCTGTGGGCGTCTGGAAACATTATCCCACTAGCCTTTTGTATATCTAGATTTACAGTCCCTCCACAGCCTGCAAGTGACGTGATAGGTGGCCTATCGACCTTTCCACCTAATAACGCGGCAAAAACCCTTCGTTTCGGACTAAATTCTCCCATATGCTCACCAAGATATGCTGTACTACCAGTGTATTTATTGTTTTTTCTTTATTCAATGATACGAATATCAACCTTAGAATCCTTAGAATGGGATGTTTTTCGGAAATGTTTTTGAACAATTCTTAACATATCTTTGACTCTCTCATCGTTCGTTTCTTCCGCATATTTTTCAATCTTGCCGAATTTCTTGTCATCGAAAATATTTTTACTCATCATCTCTGAGAGAGCAGATAATGCCTCTTTCGAATCTTCTGTCATAAGTTCATCTACCTTTTGAGCTCTTAAGACATCTTCGACTTTAGTTGTAGCCGAGATTATGTCCAAAACTTCCTTTTCTCCATTCAGTTCAAAATTAATATCCTCATGTTTGACCGACCATCCATTAGTTGAAGGCTCGAAAAGATACTTTTCACCTTCCTCAATTACAGTAAAAGGTCCACGTAAAACATACTTCAGCATCATAAAGTATGAGCTGGATTTTAATAGGTAAGCATCAAATGACTGGATGCCCCTGATAAAATTAAGCCTACCTGAAGCCTTTATGAAGAAATCACTATCAAAACCATCCTCATGACCTCTAAAAACCGAAAATGTCGTCCCATCTTTAGTAAGAGTAACGAAGATATTAGGGTCCTCTTTCATAGATTATTTTATGAAATTTTTCTTAAATAAGCTTATTGCGTTAAATCACTCTTTCTTTTTAATGTTAAAGCCAACCAGTATCGTACCAGGTACTTCTTCCTTTCCCATCTTCTCACAAATAAACAAATGTGATGGGGGACAAGGACTTGCAGAGATTACATCAGTAAACTCGCTAATACTCTCAAAAGGTTTGAACGACATTGGAGGAAAGGCTACAGTAAAATTCCTTGCTCTCATTACAGATCGGGTCTTGTCCCTATAGATAACTAGGTTCCCAGCAATAACGTGTCCTTGCTCTTTATACTCTTTTGCTTTTTCTGGAGACTTTATTTCTTCTCCTATTACTTCGCCATCAGAAACTAGTTGTATTGCAGATTCGGGTGGCCACTCAAATTCATTATCATTACCTATAGCAATTATAATGTCTCTCTTCAAAATTTCTCTTAAACCAGTATTGAGACCTTTTCCTAATCCAAAAAGAACATGTTTTTCAGCTTCCTGTTCTATCTGAAGGATCTTCTCCTTATCTTCTTGAGATAATATCTTTATCCAGAGCACT
>JAKLZG010000075.1 GCA_024256165.1 Candidatus Methylarchaceae archaeon HK02M2 | reverse complement strand
GGGCCCTCAAGAAGGATTTTATGTCCTTCTCGGTGACCGCTTGAAACGGCTTCTCACCCAGGAACTCCGCGAAGTGCCTCAGGAACACTACGTAGCTCCTCTTCGTGCCCAGTTTGGAGCGCATCTCGGTGAGGTGTGATTCGTAGTCCACTATCGCCCGCCTGTTCACTTCGCTCAACTCCGAAAGGGAGTCCATGATCTGGCGGTACTTTATCAAATCCAATGTCTTTAGGTTATGTCAAAATTGTATATAAAACGAACACTTTTTCATATAATCTTTGGTTTTATCAACTTTATCTGTCTATTCAAATATGGCAAACATGCCTTTTTTTCCTTAATTTTTGGAGTGCGATTGTAAGGGGGTCTGCACTTTACCACACTTGTTATGAACAAAATACTTCTTTCAAGTTTAGCAAATTTTAATATATCGTCAAGTATTCTTCCAGTCCTTCCTACGAATGGTCTACCTCGAGCATCTTCACCAGACCCTGGTGCTTCCCCTATCAAAATCAATCTTGCCTTGTAAGAGCCCTCTCCTGGTACAGTGTTCTTTCTATTTTTATGTAATATACAGAACCTACATCTTCTAATATCTTCAGCTATCTCTTCGAGGGAAGATTCTGCTTTTATTCCAATGCACAACCTAAGTCTGCGGACTTCACCATCTTAGAGTATCTCCATAGATATCCGGACTTGATCTTAGGTTCGGGTGGTTTCCAATATTTTAAACGTTTATTGATCTCTTCTTCAGATAGCTTAACTTCAAGGAGGCGTTTTAGTATGTTCACCTTGATTATATCGCCGTTCTTTAAAGCTGCTATAGGTCCTCCTTCAGCAGCCTCAGGGGAGACGTGCCCGATACAAGGACCTCTAGTACCTCCAGAGAATCTACCATCTGTTATCAAGGCAATAGATTCACTCAATCCCATACCAACTATAGCTGATGTTGGCGAGAGCATTTCTCTCATGCCAGGTCCACCCTTAGGACCTTCATAACGGATAACGGCTACACTACCCTTTTTAATAGCATTATTAAATATCGCCTTTATACAACTCTCTTCTGAGTCAAAGACTAATGCAGGTCCTTCAAACTGTAGGTTTTTCTTTGATATAGCTGCAGTTTTTATAACAGCCCCTTTGGGAGCAAGATTACCTTTTAAGATCGCTATTCCTCCTTCGGAATGTAAAGGTTCGTCTATAGATCGAATCACTTTATTGTCCAAGACTGAAGCTTGTGCTATATTCTCTTCAACGCTCTTTCCAGTAACTGTAATTGATTCAATGTGTAAGAATTTTCGTAGATTCTTCATCACAGCTGGGATTCCACCCGCTCGATCTAGGTCTTCTAGCATATAAGATCCTCCGGGGTATACATCACATATATGAGGAACATTTCTGCTTATCTTATCGAATTTAGACAAATCAAGATCGATTTTTGACTCTCTTGCGATAGCTGTCAAATGGATAACGGTGTTTGTAGAACCTCCTAGAGCCATATCTACAACAATAGCATTATCAAAAGCATGCTTCGTCATTATTTTAGATGGTCTAAGATTATTATTGATCATCTCAACGATCCTTTCACCAGATTTTTCCGCAATCCTGATTTTTGATGAATCTACTGCGAGTGAAGTAGCACAGTATGGCAAAGACATGCCCATTGCCTCAGTAATGCAAGCCATAGTGTTAGCTGTGAAAAGACCACTGCAAGAGCCAAAAGTAGGACACGCTACATCTTCTAACTCCTTCAGCTCATTTTCACTTATTTTCCCAGTATTTACACCACCAAGGGCTTCAAAAACAGAAATCAACCCAACCTTCTTTCCTTTGTAAAAACCTGCAAGCATAGGCCCACCAGTTACGAAGATAGACGGGATATCAAGCCGAGCAACAGCGATCATCATTCCCGGAGTTATTTTGTCGCAATTCGTTATCATCACCATCCCATCAAAACCATGGGATTGAATCATGAGTTCTACAGAATCGGCTATGACTTCTCGAGAGGGTAGAGAGTACTTCATACCTTCATGACCCATGGCCAGCCCGTCACAGATAGCGATAGTGTTAAATTCAAATGGAACTCCACCCCCTTTCTCTATTCCAAATTTTACAGCATCTGCTATCTTGTTTAAATGAATATGACCAGGCACAATAGATGTGTAACTATTGACAACGGCTACAAATGGTCTCTTAAGGCTTTCATCAGTTACTCCTAATGCTTTCAAAAGGGATCGGTGGGGTGCCCTTTCTATCCCACATTTTATGGCATCACTTCTCATATTCTTGCACATTTCGTATTATATGTCCTACTTGATAATCTTTATCCAATTTAATGATATACGTTTCGGGATAATTCCTTTCTCTTTACCAATATATTTATTAGTTACAAATCATCCCTTGAAATTGACGGTTTATGGAGGACGTTAAAAGCGAGAATACATACGAAGGGATAGCTCAGCGCTTAGATTTTATTGAAGTAATTGTGTTGTCCTCCGTAGTCTTACAATAAGCCTATTTGCTTTTTTGCACACATAGGTCTTGTTTAGGAGGACATTAGTATGGTTAAAATGTCTGGGGCTCAGGCTCTTATTGAAGCTCTATATAAAGAGAAAGTAGAGGTCATCTTCGGTTTACCAGGCGGCGCCATAATTCCAGTCTACGATGTACTGCGTGACTCTAAGATAAGGCATATACTTGGGCGACATGAACAATCTGTTGCACATATGGCGGATGGCTATGCTAGAGCTAGTGGTAAAGTAGGAGTATGTATGGCAACTTCAGGCCCTGGTGCCACGAACTTGGTTACAGGTATAGCAAATGCGTACATGGACTCCGCTCCTATGGTTGCGATAACAGGTCAAGTTCCAACATCGTTGATAGGTAAGGATGCTTTTCAAGAAGTTGACATAATAGGAATAACTACACCAATAACTAAACATAATTACCAACCGAGGCATGCATCTGAAATTCCAAATACTATAAAGATGGCCTTTCATATAGCTTCAACAGGGAGACCGGGGCCAGTCTTGATAGATCTTCCAAAGAATGTACAAAATGATACTGCTGATATGATTTTTCCAAATAAGGTTGAAATTCGAGGTTATAAGCCTAATAAATTCCCTCATACACTTCAAGTTGAGAAGGTGATAAAGCTACTTACAAAAGCAGAAAAACCCATCATAATGGCAGGGGGCGGGATAATTCTTTCTAACGCATCACTCAAATTACAAGCAATGGCTGAACTTTTATTAGCTCCTGTTGTGACAACTTTTATGGGCAAAGGTAGCATCCCTGAGAATCATCCATTATCCCTAGGAGTTTTAGGGATGCATGGATCTGCTGAAGCGAATAGGTTGATTTTGGAAGCAGATGTCTTATTAGCAGCAGGGATAAGGTTCTCTGATAGGACTACAGGCAAGATAGAAGAGTTCTGCCAAGATACAAAAATAATACAAATAGATATAGACCCTTCGGAGATAGGAAAGAACAAGACGGTAGATGTTCCCATAGTAGGTGATTTAAATAAAACGCTTACTATGTTATACGATTCGTTAGCTAAGCTACTAGAGAAGAAAGAAGATAACCTTTGGTTTAAGAGGGTACGACAGATAAGAGAGGAATTTAAAGACAAAATCGATCAAGGTGAGGGTTTAGCACCTCCAAATCTCTTAAAGAAGTTACGAGAAGTATTGCCACACAACTCCATAATTACGACTGAAGTTGGTCAGAACCAAATGTGGGCTTCACTTTACTTCAAAGTATATGAGCCAAGGACATTCATAAGCTCAGGAGGGTTAGGAACAATGGGTTTTGGTTTTCCTGCCTCCATTGGAGCGAAAGTTGCAAAACCTGATGTACCTGTTTTAGACATAGCTGGAGATGGTAGTTTTATGATGACTTCGAACTCCCTCGCTACATCTATTAGTGAAAAGATACCTGTTATAGTTGTGATTTTAAACAACTCTATGTTAGGCATGGTAGCACAATGGCAAAGGATGTTCTATAAAAGGAGATACTCAGCTGTTGAATTAGGAGCTTATAATTTCGAAAAATTGGCCAAGGCATTTGGGGCACAAGGTTTTCGTATCGGTTCTCTTGAGGAGTTTATAAAAGTCGTGAAAAGTGCGTTAAAAAGTGAAGTTACGACGGTCATAGATGTTCCTATCTCTCCCGAAGAAAATGTCTTTCCCATGGTCCCAGCAGGTAAGGGGCTCAAAGATACCATTTATAGGTGATGATATTGAAAAGTAGAGTTATGACCTATATAATATCCACTATTGTTGAGAATAAACCAGGCGTCCTTCATAAAGCTTCAAACATGTTTAGATGTAGGGATTTTAACATCGACAGCATCTCTGTCGGACCAACAGAACGCGAAGACCTATCAAGGATGACAATAACGATAGATGGAGATAAGGCTACAGTTGAGCAGTTGGTCAAACAATTAAGCAAACTTATAGATGTATTAAAAGTGAGTGTCCTAAGCCCTGAAAGTACTGTTGTAAGGGAGTTGGCTCTCGTGAAGTTGCATGTAACAGACGCTAAAGCCAGATCAGATATCATTAACTATGCTAATGTCTTCAGAAGTAGAGTTGTCGATGTTGCCTCAGGATCGATAACTATTGAGGTCACAGGATCGCCCGATAAAATAGATGCATTTTTAACTTTGGCATCAACTTTTGGCATCAAAGAGATAGCAAGAACGGGTATAACTGCATTGGTTAGAGGTTGAATAGATTACAATGACCAAGATATATTATGATATGGATGCTGATCTAGGGGTCATAAAGAAGAAGACAATAGCCGTAATAGGTTACGGAAGCCAAGGCCGTGCACAAGCTCTGAACATGAGAGATTCGGGTCTAGATATCATACTAGGATTGAGGTCTGGTGGAGCGTCGTGGGACAAGGCCAAGGCAGATGGTTTCGAGCCATATACTATTGAAAAAGCAGCAGATAAAGGCGATATAATCCATATGTTAATCCCTGATATTGAACAGCCAATAGTATATAGGACACAGATCGCTAGCTATATGAGAGAAGGGAAGGCTCTTGGATTTTCTCATGGATTCAACATTCATTTTCAGCAGATAATTCCTCCTTCTCATGCAGATGTTATAATGGTCGCACCTAAGAGCCCTGGAAAGGGTCTAAGAGATGCCTACGTGAATGATTTTGGTGTTCCAGCCCTTATCGCCGTAGCCCAAGATTACTCAGGTCGAGGTAAAGATCTAGCTCTTGCTATGAGTAGAGCGATGGGATGTACAAGGGCTGGTGTTTTAGAGACTACCTTCAAAGATGAGACGGAGACTGATCTTTTCGGCGAGCAATCAGTTTTGGTCGGTGGGCTCATATCTCTTATCACAAAGGGGTTCGAGGTCCTTGTGGAGAAGGGGTATCAACCCGAGTTGGCATATTTTGAGGTCTGTAATGAGATGAAGCTTATAATGGATTTAGTTTACAAGGGTGGTTTTACAGGAATGTTGAAAGCTGTATCAGATACAGCAAAGTATGGCGGTCTTACAGTAGGTCCTAAAGTCATAGATGAGCACGTTAAGGAGAATATGAATATAATCCTAAAAGATATTCAAAGTGGAGATTTTGCCAAAGATTGGGCTGGCAATCTTGAAAAGAGCAAGGCAAAACTAAATACATTGATGGAAGATATTACTAATCACAGGATAGAGGTAGTGGGTAAATTCATTAGAAAGATGGCAGGAATAGAAAAATGAACAGTGAAGATTACATAAAAATCTTCGATACAACTTTAAGAGATGGAGAACAGACACCAGGTGTATCACTAACACCTGAAGAGAAGCTAGAGGTTGCTCGTCTGCTTGATAAACTTGGCGTGGATACGATAGAGGCAGGTTTCCCCATAGTTTCTAAAGGAGAGATCGAAGGTGTCAAACTTATTGTTAAAGAAGGACTTAATGCTGAAATCTGTGGATTGTCTAGAGTGGATAAGAGCGATATAGATGCTGCTCTCGATTGTGGAGTTGGGTGTATACATGTATTCATAGCAACATCAGATATACATCTAAAATACAAGCTAAAGTTAACTCGAGAGGAAGCCCTACAAAAAGCTATTGAAGGCGTAGAATATGCTAAGAACCATGGAGTTCAAGTTGAGTTCTCTGCAGAAGACGCTACAAGATCGGATATCGAATATCTTAAACAAGTTTACAAGGCTGTTGAGGAGGTTGGCGCGGATAGAATTGATATTCCGGATACTGTTGGCATTATGATGCCTATGAGGATTTATGAGCTCGTTAGTGAAATCAAAAAAACAGTTAAACTACCTATAAGTCTTCACTGTCATGACGATTTTGGTATGGCTGTAGCTAATACTCTAGCTGGGATAGAAGCTGGAGCATCAAGGGCTCATGTAACCATCAATGGATTAGGAGAAAGAGCAGGTAATGCGGCATTGGAGGAGGTTGTTATGGCGTTACATTCATTATATAGAAAAAATACAAGAATAAACACTCAGCTGATCTACGAGACTTCTAAACTCGTTTCAGAACTGACAGGGATAGTTGTCCAGCCAAATAAAGCAATAGTAGGTGATAATGCTTTTAGTCACGAGTCTGGCATACATGTTCATGGCGTATTATCTACGCCTCTGACTTATGAGCCTATAAAGCCAGAGATGGTAGGTAGAAAGAGGTGGCTTCAAGCTGGGAAGCATGCTGGTGGTCACGGTATAGCGGCAAAGCTGGAAGAGATGGGGTGGCAACCAACAAAAGACCAACAGAAAGAAATTCTTGAAAGGGTGAAGGATTTAGGTGATAAAGGGAAGACCGTCACTGATACCGACTTATCTGCGATTGCCAGATTTGTGATGAGAAAGGCTGCAGAGGAGGAGAAAATTATCGATCTTGTCGATCTAGCAGTTATAACTGGGATTAAAGTAGTACCAACAGCGTCTGTTAAGATCGTATTGGATGGAAAAGAGTATGTGGCAGCTGAAACTGGGGTTGGACCTGTCGATTCAGCGGTTAAAGCGATTCAGAAGATTACAGATAATTTGGCAAATATCAAGCTAAGGGAGTATAGGTTAGCGGCGATTACAGGCGGTTCTGATGCTCTAGCCGAAGTGATAATTAAGGTTGGAGATAAAGATGGAAACGTGGTATCTACAAGAGCAACAGGTGAAGATGTAGTGATAGCTAGTGTAGAAGCGTTGATAGATGGTATCAATAAGATACTCATTAAAAAGAAACGGTCATAGTATTTATTTCTATAAAAAACGTTAATTACTTAATTAAGTCGACGATCAAGGAGATAAGTTACAATGAACATTATTGAGAAAATCCTTAGTAGAGCATCGGGTAAAGAGTCCGTATATCCAGGGGAGATAATCGAAGCTAATATTGATTGTGCTATGGTCAATGAGATAACTGGGCATCTCACAATAAAATACTTTCATGAGATAGGAGCAAAAGAAGTTTGGAATAAAGATAAAATAGTCATGGTCTTGGATCATACAATTCCTGCAGGAAGTGTGGAAGCTGCTGAGTTGCACAAGATAATGAGAGAGTTCGCAAGAGAGCAGGAGATAAAAGCTTTTTACGATGTTGGAAGAGGCGGGATTTCTCATCAAGTAATGGTAGAGAAAGCTCATGTAAAGCCAGGGGATGTAGTTGTAGGAGCAGACTCCCATACCTGCACCTATGGCGCGATAGGAGCTTTTTCTACCGGTATAGGCTCAACCGATATGACTGCAGTTTTTACAACAGGAAGATTATGGTTTAAGGTTCCAAAGATGATCAAAGTCATGGTAAATGGGAATTTTAGAAAATTCGTTTCACCCAAAGATCTCTTCTTAAAAATTGCAAAGATATTAGGAGTCAGCGGCGCGAATTATAAAGGTCTTGAGTTTAAAGGCTCAACCATAAGTGAAATGAGTGTAGACGGTAGAATGACAATATGCAACATGGTTATAGAAGTAGGTGGAAAGGTTGGTATAGTCGAGCCTGATAAGAAGTCTTTGACATATGTAAAAAGTAGAACGAGCGATCAATTTTCAATTATTAAAAGCGACCCAGATGCCGAATATGAACGAACATTAGAGATAACTGTTAACAATCTGCGCCCTTTAGTTTCATGTCCCAATGCCGTTGATAATGTAAAACCTGTATCAGAAATGGAAGGGATAGAATTAGATCAAGTCTTTATCGGCTCTTGCACGAATGGTAGATTGGAGGATTTACGTATAGTTGCTGAAATATTAAAAGGAAATACGGTGAGTAATAATACAAGATTGATAATAATCCCAGCATCACAAGAAATATATCTAAACGCGTTACTTGAAGGTCTAATTGAGACTTTTCTTCTTGCTGGAGCGACTGTAGCTAACCCCACTTGTGGAGCCTGTTATGGGGGGCATATTGGAATGCTTGCATCTGGTGAGGTTTGTTTGAGTACTACGAACAGGAACTTCATAGGAAGGATGGGTAGCCTGAAGTCAAAAGTTTATCTAGCATCTCCTGCTACTGCTGCAGTCTCTGCCATAACAGGACGAATTACAGATCCAACTTCTTATAAGAGTGGTTAAATTGGAGATAATGGGAAAAGCAATAAAGTATGGTGATGATGTAAATACCGATGTAATCATCCCAAGCAGATATCTCGTTTTGACAGATCCTAATGAGTTAGCAAAACATGCTATGGAAGGTGTAGATCCATCCTTTATCAAGAAGAGCAAAGATGCAATAGTGGTTGCTGGTAGTAACTTTGGTTGTGGCTCAAGTAGAGAACAGGCACCGATATCACTTAAATATTCGGGTATAGGATGTGTAATAGCAAAATCTTTTGCTCGCATATTCTACAGGAATGCGATCAATATTGGCCTGCCAGTTCTAGAATGTGAGAATTTATCGAATTTAGTTCAAGATGGTGACAGATTGAGTTTGGATTTGAAAAGCGGTAAAATTAAGAACTTGTCTCGTAACATATCTGCTCAAGCTCAACCACTACCAGACTTTATCCTTGAACTGATAGAGATGGATGGATTATTGAACAAACTGAAAAAAGCAATAGTATGATGCTTATTATATTGTTAATTCTTTCACTTTCTTAGCGATAGCGTCGCCGACCTCACTGGTCTTAGAATTTCCACCCAAATCATAAGTTTTCACTTTTCCTTCCCTTAAGATTTCTTCCGTAGCCTTCTCTACCTTATTAGCCGATTTCTCAAGTCCCAAATCTTCTAGTAATAAACATCCTGCTAAGATCGTTGCGACAGGATTTACTTTATTCATTCCTTTATATTTAGGCGCAGAACCATGAATTGGTTCGAACATTGAAGTACCTTTTGGGTTGATATTCCCTCCCGGAGCTACACCCAATCCACCTTGAATCATAGCACCAAGGTCTGTTAAAATATCTCCAAATAGGTTGGGCGTAACTAGAACTTCATACCACTCAGGATTCTTGATGAACCACATAGCAGTCGCGTCTACAAAAGCAAATTCTGATTTTATATTAGAATAGTTTTTAGCAACTTCATTAAAAACTCGTCTCCAAAGACCATATACATGTGTCAAAACGTTTGCTTTATCAACTCCTGTAACTTTACTTTTCCCATGGCTCTTTGCGTAATTAAAAGCGTATTCAATAACTCTCCTAGCTCCTTCCCTACTTATGACCCCTAGTTGATAGGCTATCTCATCAGCATCTGAATCTATATCCAAGCCGAAGCGAATGTGATAGATGTCTCTAATTAAGTCTAATTTATGCTTACTTTTACCCTTCTTTATGTTGCTACCGAGACCTATGTAAAAGTCCTCGGTGTTCTCTCTTATAACAGTGAATTGAATATCGCTCGGCTTTTTGTTTTTTAGAGGAGTTGGTACACCCTCATATAGTTTTACAGGTCTAAGATTGACATATTCATCAAAGTAAAAGCGAAGCTTCAATAAAATACCTAGTTCAAGGATGCCTGGTTCCACTCTTGGGTCTCCAAGGGCGCCCAAATAAATCGATTTATAATTTTTTAACTCTTCGGGAGCATCTTCACTGATCAACTCTCCTGTAGAAAGGTAGTTTTCTGCACCAAACGGATATTCTATCCACTCTATGTTAAATCCGTCCATTTCAGCAACAACTTCGAGGACCTTCTTACCTTCGGCTATTACTTCAGGACCGATGCCATCACCTGCTATGACGGGAACTTTATATGTAACCATTTTTTTCTCGCGCCTCTACTCATGTCTTATATCATCTAAATAAATACATTATTACAAAATATTCATTAATTTAGTTTTTAGTAAAATTTAATGTATTTAACTGAATAAAAGGTCTTTCTTACGGAGGTTCTTAATATGGGAATGAAAGGATTATTGGGTATGGGAACAGAAAGGATTATTGGGTATGTACTATTGGGGGCTGGTCTTGCGATAGTAACATATTCAGTAGTTATGGCTTATTCTTATCTTGTAGGCGTGTTACCTGTTCCTCATTTTTTCGAAACTCCAGAAATTGATGGGAGTACTATATCTAGCTCTTTATTCACGGATACGTCAAATGTTTTAATGTTATCTACAATGCTTGTTATAATCATATTCGCGGGTTCAGTAATTTCAAGTAGAGGTATTAGTCTGATCAAAGAGGTCAAGATGAAGGTTATCAAAGAGATTGATACTGAAATAAGTACTGAAAAAAAAGAGGAAGTTTCCTAAGGAAACATTACTAAGGATAGTCTCTATTTTACTTCAAAATAAGTAGAAATTTTAATAAATGAATATTATAGAGTATGAGCTGATTAAAATGATAAACAAAGCACCGAAAGATTACTATGATGAGGTTTTTTCACTAATCAAGCAACATCATAGATGGTTCTCGAATTCCATACCTTTGATAGCTAGTGAAAATATACCGAGTCCGGCAGTACATGAAGCCATAGTAAGTGACTTCGGGAATAGATACGCCGAAAAGGTGCTTATTAAAAAGCATCTCGGTTAGGTTGGCCGGGCGAGAGACTTTATGCAGGATGTATTTACATCGATAAAGTTGAGCTCATAGCAATTGAGTTAGCTAAAAAACTTTTCAGAGCGGAGTTCGCTGATGTAAGGCCCGTATCAGGAGTTTGTGCCAACCTAGTGGTATATACCGCGTTCACAGATGTAGGGGACACTATGTTTTCTCTTTCAATAGCCAGTGGTGGACATATATCTACTGGAAGGAAGTTATTAGGAGGAACGGCAGGTTCTGTATCAAAGCTAAATGTTGAATACTTTCCATTTGATATTGAAGAAATGAACATAGATATAGATGAAACAAAAAAGAAGGTAAAGCGAATTACCAACGAAGGTAAGAAAGTAAAGTTAGCGATGTTTGGTGGTTCGGTCTTGACTCAACCTCATCCATTAAGAGAGCTGGTAGATGTTTTTCACGAAATAGGGGCAAAGGTCTGTTATGATGCGGCTCATGTAGCTGGATTAATAGCAGGTGGGAAATTTCAAGATCCTTTAAATGAAGGAGCAGATGTAATGAGTATGAGCACTCATAAGACATTATTCGGTCCTCAAGGAGGGTGTGTGTTATCGTTTGATAAATATGCTGAATTGATTAAAAAAGCGACCTTTCCTTCAAATGTTAGTAATCATCATTTACATCATCTATGTGGGAAGGCCATTACTTTTACTGAGTTCTTAGAGTTTGGTAAGGAGTATGCTTCACAAGTTATTAAGAATTCCAAAGCTTTAGCTCAAGCTCTTTATGATAAAGGGTTTCAAGTTTTAGGTGAAAAGAAAGGGTTCACTCAATCTCATGTAATTATAGTGGATGTAACAAAGTATGGTTTAGGTGGAGATTTAGAAGAGCAGCTTGAGAAAGCAAATATAATCTTAAACAGAAATTTACTAGCTTATGATTTAAAATTCGATAGGCATTATCAAAATCCTGGTGGTATAAGGCTTGGTAGTCAAGAGTGTACAAGACTTGGTATGAAAGAAAGCGATATGGAACATATAGCTGAGCTGATTGCAAGGGTTGTGATTAAAGGTGAGGAACCAAAAAGAGTAAAGCAAGATGTTATAAATTTGCGTAAAGATTTCGATAAAATACATTATTGCTTCGAATCTACAAAGAAAGCTTATGAATATATTAAAATACGCTAAATTTATTATTGTACTTTCAATTTAAAAAATCTGTTAGCTCAAGTTGAGTCCCTTTATCATTCGAAATAAATAATGATGAAATCTCTTCAGATATTATCTTAAATCGACTTCTTATGTATTCCCCTACTTCGAACTTCTCTGACAATTTTAATCCGAGAGACAGATATTTTTCTATTGAAGCTCTTGTCACTGTTGGTTGTAAATTTCCGCCACAATCGAGACAAACTCCTTTAAGGGGGAATCGTCTATGTTTTTTACCACATGATTTACAACGTAATTTTTGCGAGGTGTATGCTCTCATATTTCCAATTGCATCTGGAAGTATATGGGTCTTTAAGACAGAAGATACAACTTCATCGGGATTTACTGCATTTATTTTTATTGCCAACTCTATCTGTTTATCAAGCTTCTCAAAAAGAGTCTTTAAAGTGGAATACATATTTCTATTTCTTTTAACAAATATGGTATCAGTATCATGTGTAAATTTTAGACCATAAAATTGGTTTTCATCTTTTAATCTATCTTTTATAATATTGATTATATCTACAACATTATTCGGAGGTTTGCTTTTTAAAGTGGCTTCGTAAAATGTTGTAGAGTACTGTTCTGCTACGTCTAAATTATGAGCTTGTTCATCAACTTCACGAGGGATTATCATAGTCTGCAACATTAATGGAGCATCCATCAAACCTCCTATTTGAGCT
>JAKLZG010000074.1 GCA_024256165.1 Candidatus Methylarchaceae archaeon HK02M2 | reverse complement strand
AGTCGACGCAGATTCAATTTATCGATACTAAAATTTATTAATCTAAGTCGATGTAATTACGAGGTGATCGATACTATCAGACATGGTGGGTAGCTGTCAATCGTTGCGATTATTTTCTCATGTTCGATGGGTGGAGGTCTACCCCACCGGACTCCCCACCCGTTCCCTATTAATTATCCTTAATTGAATAATAATGAAATTCAGATGTTATTTTAAAAAATAAAGGGGGGTGATTACCCTTTGATTTATCTTATCTCATCTCATCTTATCTTATGGTATCACTACTACTTCCCAAGGAGTGTAGTCGATGTCGTCCGATACTTCATCTCCGATGCCTGGGCCTTCACCGAATGTAGCTGGGTCACCCGGACCGCTGATATCTCCCCAGAAGTTGTTCTCTGCATCTATATCAGCTGTCTGAGTTTCAGTATAGACGCCGAATAAGTAGTTCTCGAATATGTTGTTGTAGGTTATCGTAGGATCTGCATCATCACTATTAATGTGCACGCCATCCTCGAAGTTCCTTATTATGTAGTTCCTGTTGTCGTAAGTACCGCCTATCGTTGGGTCTGATTCTCCACTAAGATAGATGCCATAAACATTATGGGCAATGTAATTCCTTATGATATCTACTGGTTCACTTGCTGGATCACCTGAATTGGATAGATATATGCCATAATAGTTGCCCCATATCGTGTTTCCGCTTATGGTCGTTGCGTCAGCATTAGATAGTTCAATTCCATACTCACCTGCACCTGATAGTGGCCAATGGCCACTGTGGCCTATTGTATTGCCGTGTATCAAGCCAGAAGAGCTGGACCAATAAATCCCATATTCCACGCTATCCCATATTGAGTTGTACTGTAATGTGATATCCTCAGAATTGATTACCTCGATGTTATAATCATCTGCACCGGTTATGGTATTGTACTCTATGATTACATCTTTGAGGTAATAACCAAGATACAGGTTTGAGTCTTCATTATACGCGATAGTGTTGTAGGCGATCAGACCTCCACCATCGTCATCATCATTATCTCCTAGTTCCAGTCCTTCATCATCGTAACATGTGTACATTATCGTATTGTGTAGTATCTGCGGGTTTTCCAGATCAAATAGATATACACCGTAATAGTTGCTCAGAATCGTGTTCCATTCTATGGTTATGGGTGCATCGTAGTCAGTAACTTCAAGGGCGTAATCTTCGATACTTCCAGTGATAACATTACCCTTGATGAGAAGACCCTCACAAAGGTCAGATCCATCTATGTAGATACCTCCGTAATTCCCTTCTATCTTGTTGTATAGGATTGAAACATCGGATACTTCACCATCAAGATATATCGCTTCTTCGTCAGTGGCACCTGTTATTACGTTATATGCTATCAGTATGGGCTCCATCAAGAAAGTTTCGTCATATCCGTAGATATCTATGCCGTATTCATTGCCTGCTATCTCGTTGTACGTTATGACCACGTTTTGATAGTACCATCCGTATATAGCATAACCGTCGTTACCCATGATCTTGTTGTTACTTACTGTAGCACTCGTCCTTACGTCATCAGTTTCTGGATCCCAGCCCAAATCTCCATCTAGATATATAGGAGAATCAGCGTTATCCAAGATCTTGTTGTTTGTTATGGATACTATCGGGCAGTATTCTAGATATATCCCGTAAGAATCATTGCTGATTATCAGGTTTGATGATATGTATACCCCATTCACATAGTAGAGATATATACCCGCACTGTAACAGTTTGCTATCTTATTTCCCTTTATAATTATGTTGTGAAGAGGGAGATCCTCGCCTTCTTCTCTCGCATCAAGATCGTCATTGTACAGATTCTCGTTGTCCACGTATATGCCCTCACCATAAGAAGAATCTACTGTTCTAAAGATAGTATTTTCAAGTATGGTTATATCGGTTGAATCTTCAATATATATTCCATAATTATCAGAATGAATAATCGAGTTCTCCTTGATGGTTATGTCTGAGCATTCGTAGATGTAGATAGCATAACTGTTGTCGTCTGCTATCACATTGTTGTACACGAAACCGCTTGCACCGTCTTCGAAGTCTAGAGAATAGTCGCCATTCGCAATATTGCATCTTTCTATATACAGATATGCACCTGTGATGATTATGCTATTATCATCCAGGTCTATCCTAGCACCATTTCCATAGATGTGAGTATCGCCTGTAATCATGATGTCAGAATCGGTGGTGTAAAGAACGCTTGGATCAAGATGGAACTCGCCGCCTGTTCCTCCTCCGATTGCACTAGAAAGGTCCTTGGTAGGTTCTGCAACTACTGGAAGTGGTATTACAAGAAGCAAAGGCATAATGAGAAGCAATGCAATTGTAAGAGTTCCTGCTAGTTTCTTCATTTTTCTTCGGCATACGTTCCCCATGTTTGTTAATAAAGCTTGTCTCATTAGAAATATTTGACAGTAAGATCATAATTTTCTATCATTTTTTTGAAAAAATGGTTATCTACCAAATCTGAGTAGGCTTGCTGGGCTCTTACTTACTGACAATGCAGACAAAAGAGTTATTGATTTTAAGAAGGGGGGAGTTGTATGTTTACAGAGAGACGAAGAAGATAACTGGTCAGTCGGTTGGATGATAATACCTTAAAGAAAGATAGGTCCTTTTACTTTACACTGATGAATCTTTAGTCGATCGTTATCAAGTTTTGTATGCTTTTCATAAAGCAATATTTTTAATAAAACTAGTAAAATGAAAAATTAGATTACTCAGGCTAGACTTGCTCTATATAGGATTTGTTTAAAATTCATTTTTTCATCGTATCCTTTTTTCTACCTGGAATTAAAAATGGAGTCCTTTTCTTGTATTCTAAGTAATCTTGACCGAATCTTAATTCAAGTTCCTTTTCTTCGATGAATCTATAGTATATTAGAAGTATCGAAATAAATAAGATAGTAAACACTATTGAAGATACCGAGCCAGTTAAAATTCCAAAGCCCAGATAAAATATTAAAATCCCTAGGCCCATTGGGTTTCTAGTGTAAGCATAAGGTCCTCTTACAATCAACTTTTTTGGTGGTATCATTGGAATTGGTGTTCCTTTTCCGATTTTAAATTGAACCATAACTGACCAAGCTGAAAGTAAGAAGCCAGGTATGAGGAGGAATGGAGATATAATTAAATTGAAAGGTTCAGAAATGAAATTGGGTAAACTTAAACGCATATCTAAATAAGGCAATACAATTACTAGAATAAATGGAACGAATATTAGGAAAAACATACCTGCGGGAATGTATGCGATGATTTTTTGCTTATTACTATAATTTTTTTCTGAGTTTTTTATTGATGACAAAATAATAGCCTTAATTTTTTTATCTTAATCATAAAATATATTTTCTTATCTGAATCGACAGCTTAATTACATAAATGTAGTTATAAAAAAATAAATTTAAGTTACATCATATAAAATAAGGATTGTATTTATGGAAACTTCAAAGAGCTTGGTTTTTCTGCAGATTGCTAACGTTGGAGCTTTTATAGCAACTGTTTTGGTTAATGCATTAGCTAATATTTTACCATTAAACGGAAAAACTACAGGTGAGATATCCAACTCGTATCCGAATTTGTTTACCCCTGCTGAATACGTTTTCTCTATTTGGGGCCTAATTTATGCATTATTGTTAATTTTTGTCATCTTTCAGGCAACACCTGGACAAAAAGAAACAAACTTCTTACGTAAAATTGGGTATTTTTTTGTGTTGGGTAGCATTGCAAACATTTCATGGATTTTTCTATGGCATTACGAACAAATTGTTCTGTCTATTATACCTATGTTTGTATTATTGGGTACACTAATAGCAATTTATTTACGTCTTGAGATCGGTCGGTCGAATGTTCCACTAAAAGAAAAATTGTATGTGCATCTTCCTTTTAGTGTCTACTTGGGTTGGATAACAGTCGCTCCCATAGCTAATGTTGCTTCTGCATTAGTTGCAATCAATTGGGATGGTTGGGGAATTAGCGAAGTTACATGGACTGTCTTAGTCATAATCGTTGCCTTGATTATTACATCATCAGTGATTATTACAAGAAAGGATATTGCGTTCAGTCTTGTTATTGTTTGGGCTCTTATAGGCATTATCTTTAAGCAGATAGAAATTCAAAGCATCGTCATCACTGCTAGTTTATCTGTGATCGTAATCATCGTATTCATAGTGGCATCGATGTTAAAGATAAAAAGATGAATGAGAAATAATCGAGAACCGTATAGAAATAATCTGATTCGAGAAAAGAGAGTTATAACATAATTAGTAAAGGCAGTAAGGTACTTAATGGATACCTCCTATAACCATCTTTAATTGATAGAAAAACATCAAGAAATATTGAGTTCTGACATTGTAGAGGGAGTCACTACGTAGAGTGGCCAACGCTTTAGAACTCCCTTCGGAAGTTCCCCTCTCCTGACACGTCCTAGAAGTTCGGTGCGTGGTATTTGTGTTTCAACAGGATTACTATCTAGCATTTCCAAGCGGAGCTTTTCTCTTTGCATCTCGAACTCTATTGACCTTCCGCTTGGACAGGTAGACAATTTATTCCGAATGTCTTCTGTTAAATTGGTATGATTCTTATACTGAGTGATCGGGATAAACATTACCAGAGGTCGATCGTCTTGTTTGAGTCTAAGTACTATCGACGATTTTTTATTAATTTTAAAATTTTCAGCTAGACATGCTAGCAGACGGCGGGGGTTGACGATCTCCAATTCTTCAAGATTGAAGTAGTCGCCAACGAAGACGTTGGGTTCTTCGGGAGCTCTGACCTCAGGTGATATCGCCACCTCTATCTTTAGACGGAATCCCGCACGTAAAACTTCACCCGTTATTCTTGGTAAACCCTCTTGGCTTTCAATCATTATCACATCTCCCGTATCGATATTGATTACAGGATTACGATCATCCATGTATGATACGAGAAGCCTCCCAATTCGTTCTTTACTACGAGATATTGGATCACGTTTTCCCCTACGTTCAATGACAGGCAGGGTCAATGGGAAAACATACATGGTATCCTTTGAGGAAGGCCCCAGAATATCTTTACCTATTGTGGCTGCAAATGGACCTATCTCGCTACTGACATAAAGGTTTGTGAACCTTTCTGCTCCTTTTTCCCATCTCATGAACTTACGTAATGATGACCATTCGCTTTCGGTAATTGAAGAAATGCTGAAGACCAAGGTGGCATCTGAAAGAATATTCGAAAGCCGTCTCTGAATCTCAACGGAAGCAGCATCAAATCCTAGGCTCTTTATTAAGCTGATAAGCTCAAAATATTCTTGATTATCATTATCTGAAATCAAATTCTTTGACCTTTTCAAGCCTATACGGAGTCTTCTCAAATCAGCCCATCCTAACACTGTTGAGGCTGGAGCAGAAACCACTGATATTTGCCCTATCGATAGAAGTTTTGAGATCGTCTGCAGACTGTTGGCGTTCTTGTATTCATCCAATAAGTATGAGACTGGCTGAATCAGAGAGAGCGTAAGTCTCTGTGAGAACTCTGAAGAATAAAGCCTGATCAGTTTTATACCTTTATAAATGGACAGACCGTCAGTTTTGATTCTTGATGGAACAAAGATAGCTATAGATGAACTACTATCTAGACCACTTGCTTGGATTATGGCCTGCATTCCAGGAGCCCAGCGACTCCTTACCACTTCATCTGACATATGCAACCATTTGAGGTCGGAGAGTCGACCACCTGAAGTCCCCGAAGTATGGCATATGATAAGGTGTGATTCATTATAGGAGTCCAAATAAGATTCAACATCCACAGAAACAAGTTTTGGATCTGTTTTTTCGATTTTAATCCTATCAAACAGATTTCCAACTGATGAGAGGCCAGATATTTTTAGTGCAAGCGACTCATATTCCTCTCTTGAAGATATGTCGAGCCAACTCTTCCAGTTTATTTTTGGGATTTTAGAATAATAGTGATCAAAGATTTTCTGCAAGTTTACGTCAAAATCATAAGACCTCAAAAATCCACCTTTCTTTAAATTATATGGATATTCATTTCCTTTTATCTTTAAGAATTTCTGTAATTCTAAGTCAATGGTTTTATATCTCAAACGTACTCTTTCATTTATTAGATGTCCAAGGTCATAGTTGCATATGGGGAAGATCCTTTTCAGGCTGTAAAAAAAGGGTTAGAATCTTTTACTTATCCTCACCAATCAAAAATTGTTCTTAAACCAAATTTGATTATTGATGAACCTCCCCCTACAACAACTCCATATGAAACTGTGGAAGCTTTAGTTAGATATTACCAAGAAATGGGGTATAATACGGTTATCGCTGAAGGATCGGGTTGGTGTAATACTTTTGATGCTTTCAAAAAATTGGGCTATTTGAAGCTTACCGATAAACATGGAGTTAAGTTAGTAGATTTGAACAATGATAAGTACATAGTCAAGAAAAATCCCGAAGCTCTCTCTCTTAAGCAGTTTGAATTTCCTTTAACTTTTAAGGACTCTTATTTGATTTCAGTACCGATTTTGAAGGAGCATTCAATAACCAAAGTAACTTTATCATTGAAAAATATGCTTGGAGCTACTTTGGGTGAAAAGGCAAGATTTGCTAAGAAAGGGAGGTTCCACGAAAGACTTGATGAGAGCATAGTTGACATAAATCTTTACCTCAGGCCAAATTTGGCTGTTATAGATGGAAGAATTGCCGGTATAGGAGGGGAAATAGGAGCAGATCCAAAACAATTAGGAATAATGATTTTTTCCGAAGATTTAGTTGCTGCAGATGCTGTTGGAGCAAGTTATCTTGGTAAAAGTCCCCTTTCGATTTCACATTTAAAGTTAGCTCAAGAAGCGGGATTGGGGGTAGCTGACCTAAATAGAATAGAAGTTGTGAAGGTTTGAATGACGAAATACCAACGATTTTTAACTCCAAATTCTAAACCCTTTGATCCTTTAGAATTAGCTAAGGAAACTGAGAGAATTGTGACTAGAGAGGGATACGAGGGACAAGAAAGAAAGTATACGGATTTTTACTCTGTTCCAGTTTATAGGGGGATCGCTACTGGTTATGCTGCTGGTTGTTGTTTAAGGTGTAATTATTGTTGGTCAAACTGGTCGAGAGATTTTCCAGATAAGTATGGAAATTTTTATTCACCTAGAAATGTTGCTGAAAGACTTTTTAGGTCTGCTGAAGAAGGTATAGTCTATTCTGAATATTGGAGAGAACAAATTCCTAAAGTGTATAAGCTTCGTTTATCTGGATGTGAACCTACAATTGGAAAGGAGCATTTACTTAATGTTCTTGAGCTTATAGAAGCCTCAAAATATCCTCTTTTTATTTTAGAAACTAACGGTATAATTCTTGGTTCTGATAAAGACTATGTGAGACGTTTAACCAAGTTTAAAGACAAGCTATATGTTAGGGTTTCTTTCAAAGCAGCAACTCCTGAAGGTTTTACCCAAAGGACAGGGGCGATAGGAAAGCATTACAAGCTTCCATTTAAAGCGCTAGAATTTCTTTTAGATGAGGGAATATACGCAAGAGCTGCCGCAATGACGGATTCTAGAGTTATGTCAAAAGATGAAAGAAAACTACTTGTTCACACTTTAAATGAGATAGACCCAAAAGCAAATTATCCAATTACTTTAGAAGAAGAAACCGTAGATGCTTATGATACGGCTATTAAGCGGCTAAAAGCTTTTTCTGATCTTAAATATGCTAGAAAACTTGAAGAAGAAATTCAGTGATGGTTTGTAATTGAAAAGGCTAATACTACCTGAGCCTATTTCAGGAGGAATTTTTCTTTCTTATAAGTGTACGAGCGAATGTAAGCATTGTATGTATGCTTGTTCTCCCAAATGGAGAAACGATTGGATAAGCATAAAAGATTTGGAGAAAGTATTGACACAACTTGCGAATAAGATTAACAAAAGATATCCTCCCGGATTTAAGAAAATCGGAATAAATTATGGTCTACATTTCACAGGAGGGGAGCCGTTCCTTAATTTCGAGCTTTTACTTAATGCAGTGAAATTAGCTAGTGTGCTTAAGATTCCTGCGACATTCGTCGAGACGAATTGCTTTTGGTGTATTGATGATGATGTTACAAGAGAAAAACTAATTCAACTAAAAGACGCAGGCTTGCATGGTATATTAATAAGCGTTAACCCATTCATTTTAGAGCATGTACCTTTCGAAAGAACAGAAAGAGCGGCTAGAATAAGCAGAAAAGTTTTTAGAGAAAATGTGATCGTTTATCAAGAATTTTTCTACCATCAATTTAAGAATTTAAATTTCAAAGACAAACTTCATTTTGAGAGGTATCTGCAAAAAGCAGGTATTGAAAGTTTAAATTATGTAGAGCTGATTCCCATGGGAAGAGTTCCTCTCAAATTAAGTCACTTGTTTAAAAAATATCCTTCAAAGGAATTCTTTGGCGAATCTTGTAAGGAAGAACTAACGAGACCTTGGCATGTCCATGTTGATAGTTACTTTAATTACATAACAGGTTACTGCGCTGGAATTTCCTTAGGTGATGCGAGACAACTTGATTCAATTTGTAGAGAAGGACTAAAATTATGCGAATATCCAATCATTGAGGCTCTAGTTACAGATATGAAAGAGCTTTATGATCTAGCTATCAAAGAGTATAGATATGTAGAACTGCCTAGAGGTTATATCTCAAAATGTCATCTCTGTTTGCACTTAAGAAAGCATATCATCAAGCAAACGAATAAGTTTAAAGAGCTTCAGCCAAGAGATTTTTATTTTCATTTATCATAATCACTATCGACAATGATTTGCATACTTTCAAGAAAATAAGCACGATATTCCTTATTTAGATTTGATGATTTACGTTTTTAACATATAAAAACAAGATATGTTATTCATTCGATAAGAAGTTCTTAGTTAAAAGGTGTTTACTAGCGATGTCTCCAGAAATGATGGAAACAAAACAAATACAATATCAACATCAACATCAATATCTTTAGAGAAGCGTGTTTCTTTTTGAGTAAAAAAGAAGAAAGTAAATTTGAATACACCCTTCGTGGAAAAGCTTGGAAAGTTTATTGGCTTCTTTTAAAGAGCGGTCGATCTATGAGTGTTCGCGAAGTTCAAAAGGCCCTGCATTTTAGCAGTCCCAGCGTGGCGCAACATCATCTTGAGCAATTACGCGAACTGGGCTTAGTAAAAAAGCAGGAGATTGGTAGCCAATATTTTTTAGTTAGCGAAGTTAAAATCGGTGTGCTACGACATTTTATTAAGTTAGGAAAACTTCTTTTCCCAAGATATTTCTTTTACGCAGTTTTCTCTACAACATTTTACATAGCTTACCTTACAGTGTTAATGCAAAGCTTGACAAGAGAAAACCTATTCATAATTTTTTTTGGGGCAATTATTTCAGCAATATTTTGGTATGAAGCTGTAAGATTATGGCGTTTAAAACCTTTCTAACCTTTGTACTAGTTACTAGACGGTCTGTACTAGAAAATAGGATAAAATAATTCTTTTCACATACTTTAGATGATTAAAAGGGGGGCATATTGCAAACAGAAATTAGAAAAAAAACGTTGGTTAATGGAATAACCGCTATTCTTTTAACTATTGTACTAACGACTATATGTTACCAATTCGGTATTCAACCTAGAGTCCAGCCACTGTCTTTAGAGCTTAAAACATTCTCGAGTTATGATGAACTTGAGAACTTCTTGAGAACGAATATGGAAAATGCTAGATATTTTGAAGAATTATATCTAACTCCCTTTATAGGAAGTGGTGAAGTTGATCTAATAAACCCGCCTCCCAAGGCATCAACCGATTATTCAACAACCAATATTCAGGTTGCTGGTGTAGATGAAGCTGATATAATTAAGACGGATGGAAATTATTTGTATGTAGTTTCGAGCAACACTGTTTACATACTGAAGGCCTACCCGCCTGAACAAGCTGAAGTGCTTTCAAAGATCACTTTGAACGAAACTGATAACATAGAGATTTATGTAAAAGAAGATAAATTGGCTGTATTACAAAACTATTACACTTTTAAAGTACTTGAAAATTCGGAAACTCAACCCTCTTCTGGAGATTCATTCATAAAAATCTATGACATCTCAGATAAATCGAACCCTGTTCTTACAAAAAATATAAGCCTAGTAGGCACGCTCTCAAGTTCAAGAATGCTAGGCAATTATATCTATGCTGTAGTGAATCAACCAGCAATGAAACAAAGCAGCAATGGAACAGACTTCGAGGTGATATTGCCCAAGATCTACACTGATAGTGTTGTTGAGGAGGTCAATCCTACTGAGATAAGCTATGTCGATATTTCAGATATTTTTTATTATTTTACAACTGTAGTCGCAATCAACATTATTGACGATACACAAGCAACAACTTATGAATCATTCTTAACCGGCTCAACTTCATCTATATACGTCTCGCTTAGTAATATTTACTTGACAGTTCCAAATACAAATGCATGGTTTTCTTTTGATGTCGGTGTAGCGAGAGAAGAAACTTTGATCTATAAGGTTAAACTGGACGAAGAAAAGATTGTTTTGGACGCTGAAGGCAATGTTGCCGGTTATGTTCTAAACCAATTTAGCATGGATGAGTTTCAGGGCTTCTTCAGAGTAGCGACAACAGAGGGGTCTGGCGAGGGCCCCAAGAACAATTTGTTTATATTGGATATGAACCTAAACATCGTTGGAAAACTTGAGAATATCGCTCAAGGCGAACGTATATACTCGGCAAGATTCATAGGTAACAGATGTTATCTTGTGACATTTAAACAGATAGACCCATTCTTCGTGATCGATATTAGCAATCCTACTGATCCAAAGATTTTGGGTGAATTGAAAATACCCGGTTTCTCAAGCTACCTACATCCTTATGATGAAAATCATGTAATTGGCATAGGTAAGCAAGACAATAATGTTAAACTATCACTTTTCAACGTAACAAATGTCACTACACCGATAGAAGCGGCTGAGCCGTATATTGTGCAAGGCGAGTGGTCGGACTCAACAGTCTTAATGGACCATAAGGCGTTTCTATTCGATAAATCAAAACAACTTCTTGTACTTCCACTTTCAATACAAGAAGGTTATGATTACATAAACGGCTTCTGGCAAGGTTCATATATTTTTAATATTACTTTAAACAATGGATTCGTGCTTAAAGGCAATGTAACTCATCAAGAAAATAGCACAGACCAGTGGGATACTGAGCATTGGATTGTAAGGACACTTTACATAGATGATGTGCTTTATACAATATCCGAAAGGAAAATAAAAATGAATAGTATTGAAAATTTGGACCTTCTACAGCAGATTGAACTTTCTTGATGATCTATAGGAACCTATACTCAATGTATAGATCAGCTAAATAATCAAGCAACTTAATGTTTAATTACTAATATAAGATAATAAGAGCGAAGATAGATGTCTGAAGATAAGCTAACATCTTTCCTTAAAACTGGATCAGATTGGGCTAGGATGAAAACTTCAGTACCTGGAATATTCATACTTAAGCTACCAGCATACAAAAGTTATCCTTCTAGGCTTGCCGTTGAATTAAATCCTATTGATGATTCAGGCTCACCAATGAAGAAGAGAGGTTTAGTAATAAGGTCATCAAAAGAGCTTGAGGAGTTCAATAATCTCTTTCAACATGACAAGCTCTCTCCGTTGCTAAAGAACATAGATAACGTAAACCCTATTCCTAAGAAATTCTTGAAGCCTAGTGAAGAAGTCCTAGAGATCTGAGATGTCATATGTATCACACCCCCTCATCTTCCCTAATACCGTAGAGGATAGAGATTATCAAAGAAGGATAGTCGAGGCTGCAATTGACCAAAATACGATGGTAGTACTGCCAACAGCATTAGGGAAGACTGTTATCTCAGCTCTAATAGCTTCTGACATTCTGTATAATTATCCAGATAAAAGAGTTCTTATCATGGCGCCCACAAGACCTTTGGTGATCCAACATAAAGATACATTTCAGAGGATCATCAGGCTTCCTCAAGAAGACTTTGTTCTACTCACAGGGAAGATACCTTCAGACACAAGAGAGGTTGTATGGAAAGGCCAATCAAGAATAATTTCAGCTACTCCTCAAGTAGTGAGAAATGATATTTTGAGTAAAAGGATACGATTGAATGATTTTGGATTAGTAGTTTTCGATGAATGTCATAGAGCTGTAAAAGAGTATGCATATACCGAGGTTGCATCACAATATGTGAAGCATTCGGATTATCCATTGATTCTAGGGATGACAGCATCACCTGGTTCAGTCATAGATAGAGTCAAGATGGTATGTAATTCACTGTTCATAGAGCATGTGGAACATAGATATGATGATGATCCTGATGTTAGATCGTATGTTCAACCTATTCATGTTGAGTGGAAGAGAGTAGATTTACCTATACAGTACCAACCGTTAAGAGATATCATCAAAGGGATGCTAAATTCGAAGGTTAGGTGGCTTAAGAGTAGAGGCTATTTGAAGAATGTATTCAAAAATGTATCTAAAAAGCGACTCATAGATCTAGGTACAGAGTTGAGGTATAGTGCTGAGATGAGTATTGATGAAGAAAAGGGGCCGATATATCAAGCTATAATGCAGCAATCATCAGCATTAACACTATTTCATATGTTAGAACTATTAGAAACTCAAGGTGCTTATTCACTCGAAGCATTCATAGAAAGGATGGAGGGTGACGATAAGAGAAGCCATAGCATATTGATGAAAGAGAAGACATATGTAAACCTTCTAGAGTTACTGAGGGGCGAGTGCTATGCCGAGCATCCTAAAGCTGAAATGCTGAAGCAAATAGTCAAAAATCAGCTAACAGCAAACTCCAAATCAAGGATAATCATATTTACCCAATATAGAGATACTGCAGCACATCTTGTAGAAGAATTGAGCAAAATAGGTGGGGTAAATGCTGAGAGGTTTATAGGTCAAGCTACAAGGTTAGGAGATAAAGGTTTGACACAAGAGGAGCAGGCGTCATTGATCAATAATCTGAGAAAGGGGTACCTTAACACTCTAGTTGCAACTTCGATAGCTGAAGAAGGTTTGGATATACCTGAAGTAGACTTAGTAATTTTCTATGAACCAATACCATCTGAGATAAGATATATTCAGAGAAGAGGCAGGACAGGCAGGAGAACTGCTGGAAGGGCTATAATACTTGCAGCTAATGATACTTATGATCTGATCTATCTATATGCATCATCAAGAAAGGTCAAAAGGATGAGAAATATAGCAAGTAAGCTAAACAAGATACTTAAACCAATTTTGAGAATGAAAATGAAGCCAAAAGCCAAACCTATGACTCAAGAAGAGCTTCTAGAGATAGAACGCAAAGTAGGATCAAGGCGTGAGCCATTATTAATTCCGAGTGAAAATAAGAAATTCAAAGATTTGGATAAAGATGTTGCAAGGGCAGAAAAGGCGATATACTTCAAGATATTAGAAGGAGGCGCATCAGGGCTGAACAATGATGAGCTTTATCATGAGATGGAAAATGAAGGTTTCAGTAAAGGTGTAATTAAAGTGGCACTATCAAAGTTAAGAAAAAAGAAGTATGTAGCGAGTGGAGATAGCAAGTCAGCTATACCAATAAAGAACATATCCAGTACAACGATTATGGACATTGAGATAGAAAAGGTTATGGCGGGACAGGCAGTAGTATTGATTAATGGTAAATGGAGGGCAAGGTTATTACCCGAGAATTATAATGGACCTAAAGAACTTATAAAGAAATCTTCTTGCTTCAAAGCACAATGTGAACTGTACCATGACTTAGGAGTATTATGCGTAAAAGTGAGACAAGTAGTGAGTACATCCAGATGAAAATTAAATAAATAATTAAATACACACATAACAATACGTCTTAACACGTATGAGTACTTCTAAGACGAAGTTGACTCTATCCATCGATAAAGATGTTTTAGAGAGTGCGCGTAAAGTAGCGATTCATAGGCACATTCCCCTGTCAAGACTTGTTGAAAATTTCTTAAACTTCTTTGCGAGGCCTGAGCTCTACTGCTTCAAGTGTGGTGAGAAGTTTAATACAGAAGATGCTGATGTTTGTACCAAGTGTGGATGGCTATCATGTCCAAAATGTGAAGTATGTAGATGTGACTTAAGTGATGATGTAGCTATTGCAATCTATCAGATGAGGAAAGTGTATGAGGATCTTTTAGGAGGGAGGGTAAAGTGATTGTTATACTTAGTCTGGTTATTAAGCCTATTCATAGCAACATTACTAGGTAGTTATTATGTCAGAGTTAAGGGTAAGTCAGATGCTATCATTGCTACGTATATAATCTATTTAGCGATATCACAGATAATGGCTGCAAAGATAGCAGTCTTTGATCTAGGTTTCGCTTCATTCATAGTGCCAACTGCAGTTATAATTTTTCCATTCACATTTCAACTTACAGATATGGTCAATGAATACTTTGGTAGAATGGAGACTCATCGGATGATCTTCATAGCATTCGTAACTCAAGTGCTTATGGTTTTCTTCATATGGTTTAGTAATATATTACCCCCTGCATCATTCTGGAGTCTTCAAGAGCCTTGGTTAGAGATATTTAATCTCAGTATAAGGATAACTGCCGCAAGTTGGATTAGTTTCTTGATAACTGAGAATCTTGATGCAATAATATTTGCAAAGATAAAAGAGAGGACTGGTAAGAAGCATTTATGGGTGAGAAGCGTCTTAAGCGATGCACCTATGCTAGCATTAGATAGCTTCATCTTCGTAACTCTAGCTTTTTATGGTCTGATGCCTATAGTACCTCTAATAATCGGGCAGATAGTTCTGAAGTGGTTCTCGGGCCTGGTAGATACACCTTTCATCTATTTAGAGAGGTATATTGTTGAGGGTGAAATGAAATGGGCAAGTAAAATAAATAAAAGATTGCGAGCATTCTTTAGATCTTCAGGTAAATGATATTTCCTTTTTTCTAATAGTATATGGAAGTTTTATTTATGTGATAATTAATTAATTATAAATAAACTAAAAAAACTGATCTTGATTTCTTGTCTTGAATGAACGAGTATTAAATTTACAAAATATTCTATTCAAAGTTTGATTAGCCAAACGATCAACCTCTTGAATATTTACATCTGTTC
>JAKLZG010000073.1 GCA_024256165.1 Candidatus Methylarchaceae archaeon HK02M2 | reverse complement strand
GTCAAAGGAATTCCTTAAAGACTTAATCGACAAAATAATATAAACTATATGGGTTAGGAAAATAACGAAGCCTCGGTAGCTCAGCTGGAAGAACCATCTAAGAGCGAGTGCCTCGTAAGCACTAGGTCGTGGGATCGAGACCCGCCCGAGGCTCTTAAAATTAACTTCAAATTTAAAAGTTAGTTCAATTCATCTACAATCGAGCGGGGGTTGCCAAGTTAGGTCAAAGGCGCAGGCCTGTAAAATTGTTTGGCTAGAGGCGCCTGTCCCGTAGAAAAAAATAGCGGAAGGGTTCGTGGGTTCAAATCCCACCCCCCGCACCAAATCTTAAGAAATATGTTAACGCTTTTAATTTAATTTATAGTACTCATTATGAGTTTTTTTAGATCCTCTATAGAAGGATTTACCAATCTGTCCAGAAGTTTATCATTTTTAAAGATTGCATAAGTGGGTACTGATAAGACGTGGTATCGGTCTGCCACCCTCTTGTTGTCAGTACTATTTAAAATGTTAAACCTACTAAAGACTATACGATCATCGTATCTTTCTGCTAACATTTCATATGATGACATCTCTATAAAGCACTTGGGACACTTAGCTGAATAGAATTCCACTACAACAAGTTTTTTCGAGTTTAATATCTGTTCAAATTTCTCTTTTATAAGTTCAAAAGGTTTATGGCTATTTTCTTCTAACGGCTCTTTCCTCATGATCGATATCTTATTTACTTTCTCATTTTTAATATTCTTTGAGAAGATTTCAGATGAAATAAAAATGACAATATAAACTCACATACTTTGCTTGTTGATTCACTGAATAATAAAGACTAAAACGTTAAAACAAATTTTCTTTTGGAAGTAATGCAATAATATTCACTTTTTGGTTTGTTATCGATTCTATCTTATTTTCCAAAGAAGTTTTTTTCTCCATGATATCTTTTTCCAGAAGAGTACTCTTTTTGTTCGATTCTTTTATACTATCCTCCAATTCTTCTATTCTTTGTTCTATTTCTTTAATTTTTTTCTCTATAACCTCCTTCTCTAAAAATTTTGTATTGCTTATCTTCTCATCAAGTAACTCCAACTTGGTATTTAACTCATTATGCTTTGCAATCGAATCTTTTAGGATGTCTGTATCAAGAATCTTCTTAATTAAAGACAACGTCTTTTCTTTTTTCTTATCTTTTAGCTCAATTTCTCCTGATAGAACAGACTCTTTAATATCGATGAAAATTGATTTAAAAATCCCAATTCCACCTTTTTCGATTAAAGCCTCTATGGGAGAGATGATATAGATATCCAAGTCTTCTTTATTCCTTTTTTTCAGATTTTTATATTTCCTTAATGATTTTTTTAGAGGAGATAGCGTCTCAATCAAACTCTTTCTTACTTTATCGATCTTCTTTGTAATTTCTTCTTTCTCCGTAACAAGCTTTTTCAGATAAACCCATTCTTCACTCTCTACCAGTTTTTCTAGATTGATCTTTAGTTCGTATGCCTTTTCCTTTGATTTATCCAAATAGTTTCTTTGGCTTTTCAGATCTGTCTCAAGTTTTTTTAACAAAGAAATCTCTTTTTTCAGGTTTTCTATGTTTTCTTTTGTTTCATCTATATCTTTGATAAGTGCCTTTTTTTTGTTTATAGGGCCAATTAGTTCGGCAATTAGCTTGTCCATTGTTTTTAAGTCTGTTAATAATTGGGAAGTTTCTGATTCAAATAAGATTTTTGTACGCTTATAACTTTTAATAGACTTTTTGTTGAGATCTTCTAGCTTTCTCATGAATGAATTATAAAACTCTGAGACAGTTTTGTGATTTATTCTAATAGGAATTTCGACGCTATCAACAAAGCTTCGCATTTTCTTAACTAGATTATTCCTGTTCGAAAGGACGATCTGTTTTAACCTTTGATCTACTTTTTCTTCTTTTATTACAGCCTCTTCTAAATATTCTAGGTTCTCTTTAAATTGGTTAAGTAACATTTGAATATTGTCGAGCACCTTTTTGCTATTTTCATTTAGTTCTCCGAAGTGTATTTTTGTCTCATCTTCAAACCATGAATCAAGTTCATCCAATGTAACTTTGATTAGTTGAATTGTCTTTCTCTTCTCTTTCTTAAAGATGGAATCGAAAAAGCCCAAATAATCACCTCCATTCAACTAGAATTGTTTTCAACACCTTCCTTTCTTTTATCGAATGTAAAAGCATGGCTCTAAGACTCTACATACTCTTCGTCATCTTTTACTTATTAACTGTTGAGGATATGCGCTTAAAGATATAAGAAAGCACCAAAAAGGTTAAAAATCTTCCAAGTCATATTAAACTTTCTAGAGCCTTTGTCTTCTTCATAATGAAAAAGTCTAAATTGTTCTCAAGGATTTGGCTATATTACATATTAATTTCAATGGGGAGTTGTATCTGCCTTTTTCTAGGTTAAGTATCGTTTCTCTTCTTTTTAATATGACAGCCTTGATATCTTTCATTTAGATACCGTACAGTATTGAGGCTTCCTTTACTGTTGCATCTATGTTGTCTTCACGAATCTGGTGATATAACTTCTTGAAAATTTTATATCTTTCTTTTTCACCTCTTTCCGTATTTTGGCGTAAACAGTCCCACGTCCAATCCACTCAGGATACCATTATCGCTAGCTTGGTTGCTTTACTCGGTTTAGATTAACTCGATAACTTATTCTTTACTTTTGCTCTAGTAAAGATTGATAAAGATCTATCCGACGATCAACCCATAGATCGTTATTACTAGTGATCTTTTTAGAGTCTGCGTTTTTCGGGGCTATCTCGACAACACGAACTTCTTCACCGGTCTTCTGACTTCTTGCGAGAATCTTCATATCGGGTCCGATGATCTGGCTCATTCCAGTAAATTTAATTCCACGTTCAATCCCTGCTCTATTTGCAGTTATTATAAAGACTCTGTTCTGGATAGCTGCGCCTAGGAGGGCTTTCTGACAGTATGGTAGAACGAGGTTAGATGGATGACACACAATTTGAGCACCTTTCAAGGCTAGTATGCGTATTAACTCCGGGAAAAACCAGTCGAAACAGATCATCATACCTATTCTAGCACCGGAGATTTCGTATACTCTAAACGGGATATCTCCTTTCGAGAACCATAACTTTTCTTTGTTGAAAAGATGGGTTTTCCTATAAACGGCGATGAATCCTTCTGGACCGACAAGTATGGCTGAATTAAAATATCTTCCATCTTTTCTTTCACACAGACCCGTTACGATGTAAAGATTGTTATCCTTGGCAAATTCGGTGAGCGTTCTTGTTGTTTGGCCTTCCGGTATATCTTCAGAAAAAATCCTCACCTCTTCTTCAGATTTGAATACATAACCTGTATTACTTAATTCAGGAAGAACGAGTAAATCCGTTTTTCTTCTTACTCCTTCATGTAAAAGTCTAATAATCCTCTTGAGATTCCTTTCTTTTTCCCCGAATATAGGTCTAAACTGAATGTATCCAACTTTCATATTCATTCATCCAATTGGGTTTACTTGCTTATTAGTGCCTTTTATAAAGGCTATAGAATTGCTATTCACACTGATTTGGTACGGGCTCGCGGGGATTTGAACCCCGGACCTACAGCTTAGGAGGTTCGACCAAAAGTCTGCCGCGCTTTCTAGTCTCGATATCCATGCTGCGCCACGAGCCCATTTGTTACTCTTTTTAAGGTAGATTAATTTAAAGTTTAATCTACTCCAAATTCAGAAGAAAAGATTTTACTAAAAATATCAAAGAAACTTCGATTTGATCATCTAAATCTTGTTGTTGTAAAATTCTTAACGGTACTAATTCTGTACTACGGAATCAGGTCCAAAGATAAAAATCTAAAATATATCTCTAAAAGTATTTTACCCTCAGCTTAATGCTTGGCAAACTTCAATATCTTAAAAATCCATCGATCATCTTTCACCATTTTCCTACCTTCTAGTATTTTTATACGTTGTTTAAATATTGGCCCATAAGTTACCAAGGTATGATATTCTCCTGTTTCTCCACACAAATCAAGACTTCGACTTCTCAAGTATTCTATAAATTCCCAATCAAATTTGTGCCCTGCCCATTCCTTGCCTATAAGTGCTGCTTTAGCGCTGACAACTATGGCTTCAAATCCGTTATCCATAAACTCTGTTAGTAGAGTTTCATATTTTTCATTCCAAAGAGGCTCAAAGGCTTTGATTCCAACTTGGTTACAAACCTTCTCAACCCAGTCTCTATGTTCCTGAATGTTTAGATCTCCGAATATTCCTCCTTCCATGCCTTGATCCTTCAGATTTTCTATAATTTTCTTGAATTCGTCTTCATATGCTTCCCAAGAAGCTTTCCCGTAAATTATTGGGATTCCGATTGCACTTGCTTGGGCGTCGATAACTTCTTTTCCTAAACCATGGCCTCTAGTCGTTAAACCATCTTCACCGAGCATATTAAATAGAAAATCAATCTTATGACCGGTCTTCAAGGCTCTATGTAATGCCATACAGCTGTCTTTACCACCACTCCAAGAAACGAAGGCTCTCATTAGATTACCTCCATATTCCCTGCATATAAAAAAGTATTTTTAACAAGCGTCTGATGCTATAAACAATTGTTACTATCTCTAAAGAAATAATTCTATATTCATGCATATTTTGAAAGCTTATATATAATTGACGAATGTCCAGAAGATCATATGCCATATTGTAAGAAGTGTGGAGTAGAGTATAGTGAAGGAGAAAAATTCTGTCGTAATTGTGGGGCTCCAGTAGCTGAATATATGAGAGAAAAGACAAAGGTACCAAGGGATGAATGTTTTGGTGAAAGAAGAGTCGAAAGAGACTATTTAGGTGTTGTCTCTTTTGGATTCTTTCTTATAATAGTGGCATACATCTTCTTTACTAATCCATGGATTCCATCAGATGTTTTCGATTGGATTGAAAAGCTTGGTCAAGGCCTATTTGATCCATCTACTCGGTTAATTTTTATTTTCGCCCTTTTTCTCGGTTTGATAGGCGTATCAAACTTCATTTTAGCTGGAATAAGAATTGCCTTACGACAACCATGGAGAAGACCTTTAAAAGATATTCTCGGAGGATTTGGCCTATTATTATTCGCCTATTTAATCAACCTTTACGGTCAAGGCTTTTTAACATGGCAAATTGCGTTAGTATTAGGGATCGTTGTGATTGGTTTACTCGTAATAACATACGGTGTTATTATAGCTTACTTTAAGATAAGATAGAATTTTATCAGTATTCAAATCATGCTTAGAATTATATCAGAACATTTTATTAATGAAAAACAAAATTCTATCATGAAAGGATGGTAAAGTTTGCTGTATTGTCAAAAATGTGGGGCAGAGATAGAAGAAGATGCACGTTTCTGCTCAAAGTGTGGGACGCCTGTAGAAGGATATAGAAAAGAAGAGTGGAGAAAACCTAGATATGAATGCTTCGGCTGGGAACGTGGTGGAGAATTATGGGGGATTATTGCTATGGGGGTTTTTTTAATAGGCCTTGCGATATTGTGGTATCTTGATATATGGTGGCCTGGAATTATCTTCTTGATAGGAGTGATGATTCTTGTAGGCGCTCTTATCTCCATGCGTGGAGGCCGAAGAGTGAGACACTATCCTTCATTAAAATAGAAATAGGTAATTTTTAATATTTAAGATTCGAATCTTTGATCGATCATGAGGATTCTCTTCGTAGAGCCGCCTAAAGATTTTTGGTTCGTCATGGGAGAATACCTACCACCACCGTTTGGAATCCTCCAACTCGCAGCATTCCTTGAAAGTAAAAACAAAGATGTGGAGATAAAAGTACTCGACTGTCAAGCTGAAAGATTGGATTGGAAAGGATTGGAAAAGCGTATAGAATCTCATGATCCCGATATAATGGCTACTAGTGGGCTTTCAACTTGTAATACTTTCGCTATTCTTCGAACTTGTGGTATTGCTAAAAAGGTAAAACCAAATATTTTAACTATTGTAGGAGGTCAACATTTCACTTTTTTATCTCAACAAAGTTTGGAAAAGTATCCTGAGATAGATATAATCGTTCGAGGTGAGGGTGAACAGACACTTGTAAATTTGATACGAGCTTTTACCGAAAAATCAGCTTTCTCAAATATAAAAGGTATCTCTTTTAGGCACAAAGGCAAGATTCAACACAATCCACAAGGACCTCTCATCACCAACTTAGACGACTTACCGTTTCCTGGTTATCACTTCATTGAAGATCATATCAAAAAATACCATTTTACCATGATGGCTGGTTCAAAGACAAGATATGCTTTAATTGAAGGATCAAGAGGATGTCCACATAAATGTACCTTTTGCTCACAATGGAGGCACTGGAATGGTTTATGGAGGCTTAAATCTGCAAAGCGAATTGTTGATGAAATGGAATTCTGCTATCAGAACTATGGGATCAAGTTCCTCTGGTTGACAGATGACAATTTTGGTATCGGTAAACATATGGAGAATTTATCCGATGAGATAATTCAAAGAGGTTTATCGAACGATATAATGTGGTTTTTCCAAGCCAGATGTGACGATGTTGTAAAAAATCAAGAATTTCTACCCAAAATGCGAAAAGCAGGGAATATGTGGTCGCTTTTAGGAGTAGAAAGCCAAAGACAATCAACTCTGGAGTCCTTGAATAAAGGAATCAATCCTGAAGAATCAAAAAGAGCAATTAAATTGCTGAAAAAGAGTGACATCTTTGCTCAAGCAACTTTTATAATTGGAGAAAGAAAAGATTCTGCTGAATCAATAGCGAGTTTAAGAGAATTCGCGAATGATTTAGATCCTGATCTAGCCATCTTTATGATACTTACACCGTTTCCTGGGACGGAGTTATATGAAGCCGCTGAATTAAATGGATGGATCGAGGATTATAATTGGGCGAATTACGATATGGTTCATGCTATAATGCCTACAGAAAACTTATCTAGAGATGAAGTACAACAGGAACTTTATGAATGCTATAAAGCTTTTTATGGGTCTATAAATAGAAGAATTAAAGGCATCTTCTCTTCGAATAAGCTCAAGAGGAGAACTTACAAATACTTGGCAAGTCAAGGTATTATGGCACAGTTAAGAAGTTTATTTTAAAGAGATTTCCATGCCTTTGAAGATTTACCACCGTTCAGACCTTTTGTTATTGATAGGTCTATCATATTTTGGACTTTTTCTTTCAATAATTCTTTTAGTTCCATCATCGGTTAGTCAAGATCTTCTGTTAAGGAAACACATAATTGGCTCGATATTTGGATTTATCTGTATCTTTGGAATAATAGCTGTTTTTTTCCCAAAAAAGTGTTCACAAATATTTTATTTTAAGAAAAAAGGTTCAAGTGAATTCTTCTCTGAAGAAGGTATGTTCCCATTTAATAATGCTTCCTTTATTTTTAATACGAAGATTACACATGGACATCACCCTATCTGTGATAACTTTTCGGCTCACGAATTTCAGATAGGGAACAAGACTTTTTGTACGGGTTGCACAGGGTTATTCTTTGGAGCTCTGATAAATCTCTTCGGGACTACTCTTTATTTTTCTAACAATTGGCAAATAACACAAGTAAGTCTTTTCTCCATATGTATTGGGATATTAGGAATTGCCTTTGGCTTACTTTTCCCCTTGTTTAATTTTCGAGGAACAATTCTTCGCCTTTTTTTCAATGCTTTCTTTATCTTTGGTATGTTCTCTTTATTAATCGGAGTCGACACATTTGGTAATAACTTCTTTTTTGATCTCTTTTTAATTTCATTAAGTATCTTTTGGCTTTTCACACGAATTTCACTTTCACAATGGAATCATCGAAGAATCTGTCAAGATTGTGGAATTCAATGTAAATTCAGTAGAGATACAAGGTCATGATAGTCGCAGATATTGATTAATTATTTTCGATATGATTATAATAAATAAACTAGTGTTTTTTGGAATTTTATTAAAATTAATCTGGTGTAGTAAGTGGAGGTTTCTTTTGTACATATCTATAACTTCTTTGAGTTCCTAACCGTGTTAGTAAGTTTTCTCTTACTAATTCTGCTAAAGAGTGAGATACTGAAGTCCTATTATAATGGTACCCTCGCCTTGCTAATTCATCGTGTACATCACCTAGGCTTTTAGACGTAGAAAACCAGCCCTCGGCCCATAAGTTTTCAATCAACTTTCTACAGGTTAATACACCTTTAGACTTTTTTAGTACTTCAGATTTCATTTCGGGTATAGTGCTCAAGCCCGAGAGCACGCTTTCTATAGTTTCTTTGATCTTTGTCTCTTCACATTCGATTTCTACTTCCCAGCTCCCTTTCTTCAATTTTATCCTAACTATGGGCGATACAGATCTGTCTGACAAATCTCTCAACTATACTGTTTATTATTGTTGTACAATTAATAATTGCACAACATTTATTAATCCCATCTTGCTTAATATTGTTGAACAACATGGGCAAGCAATTAAACCTTCCACTTACTGATAAAGTTTTACCAGATACATCATTGATAGCCGAAACAATCACGAATCAATTATCAAAAATTACACCATGCATATTGAAGCTCACGGGAAAGATGATAATTTTTAACGCCGATAATTACAACATGAGACCCATTAGAGGGTGGCCATCAAACCAAGTCTTAGAAGTAAGAAAGTTTCCAGTAATTTCCCAGCCTACCGTCTTGGCATCTATTGATTCATCTTGCATTCATATAGCCGATGTCGAAGATGGAGTGATATATGCAGCACGTGTAGCTGCTGTCTTTTTTCACGATCATAATCATCAGAACCATGTGAGGATAGGCCCAATAATATTTTACTTAAATGAACAGAATGTGAGTGATTTAATTGAGGATTATCGGTTATCGAAACTAATTCTATTAGAAGATTCGATGGCTCAAGCGATGATAAGGGTGAGGCTTGAGAGGATTTTTGTTATGGAGTTAGCTCTTAGCTTATCGGAAGGGGTCATAATGATCGATGGTTCGCTCAGAAATTCTATCTTCGATGTTAAAGATTGTACTCTCATGGATATTTTAGATAAAGCAAAAGAGAAAGGCAACAGAGTCATCGGAATTTCAAAATCTTCAAAACACAGAATTTTGAACCGACTTGCAGGACAGCTTTATTCGTATAGTGAATCCCCTATATACGCCGATATTCACCAATTAATTAGTCCAATTTTTAGAGGAGTTAAAGGAAGGATATTGTTAGTTAAGTTCACTGATGATGGATTGGTCTTTAGGGTTGATGTAGGCAACTTTAATTTTAATACTTTTAAGGATACGCTCTCAAGGGTGAGGTATAACGACTGCTTCTTTGGAGGATATCCAGAGTCTTTAAGGCTAGCTCATCATTTATCTATATTTACGCGTTCTGAAGATACATCTATCAAAAGTTATCTCTCGAAAAAAGTTGGCATTGTAGAGCTTCCAGCAGAAGACCCACGTAAAATCGCTCTTGGGAATCTAAAGATAGGATCGTTGAGATAAGGTGCAGTATTATGAAGATACTTGAAAAATCTGGAAACGAGATTCTTCTTTTAGCGCTACCTAGTGAGGGGGTGTCACGTGGTGAATACATACTTATTGAAGATGAGGCTCAGGAGAGACAGATGGTAGTTCAGATTTATGACGAATCTTATCTAGATTTATCTGAACTTGTAAACGATTTGGTTAGGGAAGAAATTTTGAATAAAACCGTCCAAAGAATTGAGCTTGATCCTTTAGAAATTAAGACAATTTCTTATTTGATCAGGGATATGAAATTGTTAAGATGTAAAATAAGAGGTGTTGTTGAAGGAGGGAGATTAACACCTAATCTGTCTTGGCTTCCATCAAGAGTGACATCAAAGGTTAAAAAGTTATCAATATCTGACCTTTTTTCTCTAGCGAAAAGAGATGGCTATAGAAAGTTACCTGTAGGTATTACAAATGATGGTGATGGGTTCCAAATTTATGCTGAGGCGCTTGATGGAAGACTCAATATAATAACTGGTAAGAAAGGAACAGGAAAATCTCATCTAGCCAAGCTTATCATAAACATGCTAGTCGAACACGGCGCGTATATAATCGTATTTGATCTTAATGATGAATACAAAGGCATTGGATGGAAGAAAAATGGGAGGCCAAATTCGATAGCTGATAAAGTATTCAATCTTATACCAGGCAAATCTTTGCGCTTCTCTTTAAAATATATTGGTTTGTCTGGAATCGCAAGTATGCTTCAACATGCATTAGATATTCCTGGAGCTTCATTACGTGAATTCGGAAGGATTTGGGAATTTCTGGAAGCTCAAGGCTCAGTGAATATGGCTTCTTTTATCAATTCAATTCAAAAATGGAGGTGCAATGAGTTTGTTAAGGATGCTCTATTTTCAAGGTATCATACAATGCTATCTTCTAAGTTATTTTCAGATGAACAAGAAAGAACGATAAGATTTGAGGATTTGTTTTCTAAATATAAGCAAGGGGGAGTTTTCATAATATCTCTTAGCCGTCTCCAACCTCAAGTGAGAAAGATCGTTGTTGAACTTATATTAGGTAAAATAGTTAACCTTCTTGGCAGGGGAAAAATCCCTCCTATCTTTTTATTTGCAGAAGAGGCTCATCTCTATCTTAGAGAGACATACTGGGATGATATTGTAACTAGAATGAGACATTTTGGCATATTTACTACATTTATAACTAACCAACCTGATGTTATAAAGGATTGTATATACAGACAAGTTGATAATCTTTTTATATTCAACTTTACAAATGATGTTGATTTAGAAACAATCTCTCGAATCTCTACAGTAGATTCAGATACGGTAAAAGCTATTGTGAAGACATTACCACCAAGGGCTTGTATGGTATTAGGGAAAGCTGTAAACGAGTTACCAATAATTATCGAGGTAAATTCGACAGATATGCTCACATTAGGAGAAACAAATCTTTTCTTCAAAGATTATCTTGAAGACAATCCAAAGATAAAGTTGATTAAATAACATAAATATCGCTAGTGAAATATCCTTCTTAGAAGTTGTAGGTGAACCATAATTGATAAAAAAGTATTTGAGGGAGTATTAAATTGTAAGGTTTGGCAAATCATGCTGCCGTTTTCTCTAGAAGTTCTAATCAATCTTTTAATCGTATTTTTCCTCGGATTGATAGCCCTTAAAGCTAAAGCTGTAGATTTTGGGGGGGCTATTGCTTGCATCATTATAGGTTCCCTGATACTTTTTGGCGGGGGTTGGTATTGGTTTATCATACTAGTCATTTTCTTTATAGTCTCAATCCAATTCACTAGATTCAGATTTAGCTATAAGGAGGAACTTGGTTCTGCCCAAGAAAAAGGAGGTGTAAGGAGTTGGCCTAATGCTTTGGCAAATGGGGGAGTTGCATCCATCTTCGCTGTCACGGAATTCATATTTGGCGGTGACATTTATGCAATTGCTTTTCTTGGTGCGATGGCTTCAGCCACTGCAGATACCATCGCAACCGAGATTGGTTTATTGAGCAAACAAGAACCTAGACTTATAACTAATTTGAGAAAGACTGTTAAGGCCGGTACATCAGGTGGGATTACTCTGATTGGGACAATATCTGCCTTTTTTGGGTCAATTTTTATTGGGATAGCAGCAATTTACCTTGGAATAATTGGGTCTGCACCCATAAATGTCTTAATCATCATAACTATAGGAGGAATTATTGGATGTATTGTGGATAGTGTCCTTGGTGCTACGATTCAAAGGATTGGTATATGTGAGATTTGTGGGAAGACTACTGAAAATGAGAAACATTGTGGCAAAATAACAAAAGGATTTAGTGGCATTGATTCCGTGGATAATAATGTAGTGAATTTTTTCTCTACTCTTAGTGGCGCCATCTCAGCTATAGTTCTCTTTATTCTTATTTAATGAATGATTAGAAAAATGTAAGAGCTTTAAGAGATATTCGGAGAGGTCTTTAATAGGTATCCTCTCCTGCTTCCATGTATCTCTATCTCTTACAGTTACAGTATCATCGTCTAGTGTTTCATAGTCAATTGTTATAGAAAATGGTACACCAATCTCATCAGACCTTGCATACCTTCGACCTATAGAGCCAGAATCATCGTATATTGCATCAATTCCTCTTCCTCTTAAATCTTCCAATACTGCTAGAGATTTTTCTTGCAATCTCTTCTTTGATACTAAAGGAAGTACCGAGGCTTCAATAGGGGCAAGATACGGAAGAATTTTTAGTACGACTCTGCGATCTTCTTTTTCCCAATACGCATATTCAAGTGTAGCATAAATCAGTCTTTCTATTCCAAAACTTGGTTCTACTACATGGGGGATAAAACGCCTCACTTTGGTCTTTTCCTCTACCTCATCAAATTCAATTACATTCTCAGGTAGTATACACCCCTCGACCACTAGGGTTCCTCTATCTATGATTTCCTTGACTTCCTTTTTATTCATCTCCTGTAACCTTTTAAGAATGATATTGACTTTATCTGGAAAAGCTTCTCTGATCTTCTTTACATCAAAGTTCATTTTCAGATTTTTAACTATAACCGGCTCATTTAGTTGTACAGAAACAGAGAGGTCCACAGAGCTTTTCTTCATATGGGAACTTAGGTCGTAATCTGTTCTGTATGCATGTCCAGCCACTTCAACCCACCCAAACTTATCAAGGAGAACCTCATGATCATATGTCTGGGCAGAATAATGAGCCCTTTCTCCAGGAAGTTTTGCATAAAATCTCTGTCGATCCTCAGGTATCCCCAGTTTTTTTAAGAATTTTTTCGATAATGCCATAAAATATGCAAGCCATTCTTGTTTTATTGCTCCCTTGTCTAGAGCTTCTTTTACAGTTATGATTAGAGGCTTTTCTGTGCCTTTCACTACTATTTCTTCTGGTAATATCCTTAGAACTTCATCACTTATTTGATCTAAATAAGGACATGTTGGATTCAATGGATCAAAAAATAACTCCACTTCCATCATAGAAAATTCTCTGAGCCTTATTACTCCCTGCCTTGGTGATATTTCATTCCGGAAGGCTTTTCCTATCTGTGCTACACCTAGAGGCATCTTGCCTCTTGATACTTCATAAAGACGCTTGAATTCTGTAAACATACCTTGGGCTGTCTCAGGGCGCATAAATCCCTCATCCCCACTGTAAGGTCCTATATTTGTTTTAAACATGGTTAAGAAATATCCTACATTCCATCCAGTATTGCCACATTCTCTGCACTTGACAACTTCTTTATTTAACTCCTTACTCATTTCATTTATGCTCATCCTTTCCGAGACTATGTGACCCGTTTCTAGTAAGAGATGGTCTGCTCTGAACTTCCTGTGACATTTAGAGCACTCAGCCATTGGATCTTTAAAGCTCTTTACATGACCTGATACTTCGAAGATCGTATAGGGAGTTATTAAAGGTGTATCGACTTCAGTAAAGCCATGCTTGTGGACGAAATAATCCTTCCATATTCGGATCATCTTTTCTTTAAGTTTTACACCAAGTTCTCCAAAAGAAATGAATCCGCTCACTCCGCCATAAAGCTCTAGTGCTGGCCAGAAGAACCCTCGTCTTCTTGCCAATTCAGTTAATTTTTCAGCTTTGTTAACCTTTTTCGAATTCAATAAATAATTTTGATTTTTTTACTCTAATATAAATTAAACTTCCGAAAAGTACTTTAATATATTTCTCCCAACATCGTCAAATATAGCGTTAAATAAACTATTAAAATCTGATTTAAAAACGCTTTAAAATATACATTTTTAACGGTTTCTTAGACCCTTTATATTACTACATATAAGAGATGTTTTATCTGATACCTTACCTATCCAGTTATGTCGGTAAAGTCCAAATGCCATTTTCAATCTTATATTAGAAATTGTCCAGCGTTTCAGTATTTATGTTTCCAAATCAGAATTCCATTCTGATAATCAATATATTTATGGCGGTGGTCGAGTTCCTAATTCAACAGTACACATCATTGTTAAATTGTTTCTTACTATTGTTATACTGATTATTTGGCCAGGTTGTGTTTGTTCTTCAAGATATGTTGCGAGGTCGTCTCCATTTACTATAGGGGATTCGTTTAAAGCAATTATTATGTCATCGCTCTGTAAACCTGCTTGATCTGCTGGACCCCCGCTTACAACTTGAACTATCAACCATCCATAAGTTATATTCGCGTTCATATCTTTTGCTATTTCATAATTCATGTCTATTCCTGATACACCTAGCCAAGGATGTCTATCATAACTCCCTTCAGTGATGAGGTACCCAATTTCCCTTAAGATTGTGTTAGAAGGGATCGTGAACCCGATTCCTTGAGATGCGGCCACAATTGCTGTGGTTATACCAATTACTTGACCTTGGTAATTTAAAAGCGGCCCTCCTGAGTTACCCGGATTTATAGGTGCGGTTATTTGAATGATGTTAGCTATAGGATATCTGCCTATCATTTCTGACGTGATCGATCTGCCTAGTGCGCTTACTATACCTGTAGTCATCGATCCCGATAGACCATAGGGATTGCCGACAGCTATCACAGGATCACCTACTTGTAAAGTGGATGAATCAACAATTTCTAGTGGTTTATATTCACTTTGTGGGGCGTTTATTGAAAGTACAGCCAGATCGGCGTAAGGGTCCGACCCTATCACTGAAGCTGAGTATCCATTTCCATTTATGAAGGTCACTGTGATGTTGATCGCGTTTTGGACTACATGATAATTTGTGATTATTACAATTTGTCCTGTATAGTTGTAGATGAACCCAGACCCTTGAACTTGTGTGGTTGGGGATAACTCCCCTAAATTGGTTTGTAATCCACGAATTGTGACAACAGAGTCTTTGATTTTTTCGTATAATTCAGCAAGAGAGGCATTATCTCCAAAGACGTAAGTGAAATTTTGGACTGAAGGAAGATTTGTGAGTTGTTCTTGTAGCGTCGAGACTTGGTTTTGAAGATCATTGATTTGTTTCGTAACTATTAAATAACTTAAGAGTCCACCTGCGAATATACCGATTAGAAGAGCCGTTGTTATCAGTATTGCGGAGAATTGGTTGATTTTTTGTTTTTGGGAGTTATCCAATTTATTTCTTCTTTTTTAAAATAATCTTCAAATAAAAATATCTCGCTAGGTTAAATTAGAAGTTATATGAGGAACATAATCGTCTTTAACTGTCTTGAAAGTAAATTATTTCTTTATCTAATTTATCGATCGACATTAGTCGAAACTTCACCTAAGATATAAAAATGGAGTGGTTTTCATCGATCAGATTGCTTTTACCTGCTTGACTATGGGGGGCCTAACCTTTTTTAGTATTCTATAGCCACAGATACACTTAATTTCTGGCAGTTGAGCAAGTTCTTCAGCCGTAACTTTTGTACTACATCGGACGCACTCGTATACAACTCCTCCAAAGACTTTCTTGATTTCAGAATTACTCATAATACTTTACCTATCTATTGACTAGTATTTGAAGTTACCCTTGTATTGTCTTTGTATATCCTTAAATTGCTTAATTGCCTTTGATTTACTTACGTTCATAATTAGAACTAGATAGATAAAATTTAAGATGTCTAAAATTGAAAGTTTTGTAGCTCCCTTTCTTCTTTCAAAAAATAAAATAGGAATTTCCTTGATAGATAGGCCCAATCTAGAGTACAAGAAAAGACTCTCAATCTGGTAGGCATAACCCTTGCTATTTAAATCAAAGTTAAGTAGAGTGTGTACCGCCCTCCTACTTAGTGCCCTGAATCCGCTAGTAGCATCTTTCTCCCTTATTTTAACCATCAAACGCGTTATTGAATTTGCACACATGCTTATGATTTTACGATGTAATGACCAAGAAACAGATCCACCGCCTTCAATATACCTAGAACCTATGACTACATCATATCCTGAAAGAGCATTTTTGATAAGAGTTGTCAAGTATCTTGGGGGGTGAGAAAAATCAGCATCCATTTGAACAAAGATATGAGGTGAAAGATTTGACTCAGACCATCTAAAACCATGGATGTAGGCTGATCCCAATCCATACTTGCCAGGTCTCGATAATAAGTGGACTTGATCGTTATTCTTAGCTATTTTTGCTACAATTTGCCCCGTTCCATCCGAGCTATTGTCATCTATGACTACTATATGCACATCGTAGGGAAACCTAGAGATGTAGTTGAAGATTTCATCTATAAGTGTGGAGATGTTATCCCGTTCATTATAGGTTGGGATCAATACAGAGATTCGAGCCATTTTTAACACTCTTATTAAAATAATTTAGTTTCTATAGTAAATTTTCAAAGCTTCTTTAACCGAATAAGTAATTACAGAAAGATCGTTATCTGTAAGACCTGGGTGAACTGGAAGCGAAATGACATGATCCGATGCTAATATAGTGTTAGGAAGTGATATATCACCATAACCAAGCCGCGTGTAAAGATAAGTTTTATGGAGGGGTATTTTATAATACACAGTGGCTCCAAGTCCTCTTTTATTGAGGTTTTCTAAAACCTTATCTCGGTTTTTCTCTATAAAGATCGTATAAAGATACCAATTATTAACACAGTCCGCTTTTTCTCTGGGTAACTTTATTCCATCTAACCCACTAAGGGATTCTGAGAGCTTATGGGCATTTTTTCGTCTTATATTTAAAAACGTCTCGACCCTTTTCATCTGAGTCTTGATTAAAGCAGCCCCAATTTCAGTCATCCTAAAATTGAAACCTAATATTTTTGGATTATGATCGCTAACCAAGCCATGATTTCTAATCATTTTCAATTTATTATACAAATCTTCATCGTTTGTCGTTATAGCTCCACCTTCACCACATGTTATAACTTTGGTAGAGTAGAAGCTGAAACAACCTAGATTACCAATTGCGCCAGTTTTTTGACCTTTATATGATGCTCCAAGAGATTGCGCAGCATCCTCGATTACAAATAAATCATGCTCTCTGGCTAATTTAATTATAGAACCCATATTGGCAGGATGGCCATAGAGATGGACAGGGATCACTGCTTTGCATTTTTTACCTATCTTTTTTTCAAGGTCGGTTACATCAATAGTGTAGTCATTCAGATCAATATCTACAAAAACAGGTTTTGCACCTACAGCAAGAACAGCATTAGCTGTAGCAACAAAGGTGAAGGAGGGAACGAGAACCTCATCATTATAACCAATATTTAATGCGACTAGAGATGCGAGTAATGCTGAAGTACAAGAATTTAAAGCTACAGCATACTTTGTACCAATGAAGTTGGCAAAAGTCTTTTCGAAATTTTTTACCATAATACTTCCATCCAAGCTGGAATCTGTGAGCTTACCACTCTTGAAGACGTTCATCACTTCTACTATTTCTTCCTCACTCATCAAGGGTTTATTGATAGGGATCAAAAATGATCATCAACACATCCTTGTAATATTGCCTAATTAACTATTAGTGAAGCGTTTTCGATTTATTAATACCCTTCTTTTTCTTGAACTCCCAAGCCCATCGGGACCGGGATCATGGGTCCCTACCCCTTATTTTTTCCCTCAGTTCTTTGGGTTTATACTTTAAAGCGCATACACCCCTGTTGCTTGGAAGATATCGACAGATACTCAAGAAGGAAAAAAAGGAATGATTGGTCATGATAGAGATAGTATACGAGCCGAGGAAGAAGGTCGTAATCACTTGTTCAGCTTAATCAGGGACCAGCTGAAGTCCACTTCCAGCGTAGAAGAGATTGACTTTCACAAGATATCCTTGATATCAAAAAAGCCTGCAGGAATTGAAATGTAAACAAAGTTTTTTATTCTAAAAGTATAAAGCATGGTAGCGATAAATTTGAAATTTATAGACCTTTCTACTGAAGAGGAGAAGACAAGAACAGTATACAAGATCATCTGTATCGTCTCAGCCGTTGTTATGATCATAACTGCAACCTATGGAATAGTTGCTGGAATAGTACAAGGGGTCGATGTTGTTGGTGAGACTTTTGTTACTGTGGAGTTCCCTCCACCTGAAGTTTTTGTATTCTTTTATGCAAAACCCGTAACTTGGTTGGCAGCCTCAATAATAGCATTTTGGTTTTCTTTCTTTGAACTGCAGAAAAATCGGATTTTAATGATTCCAAAATTTATTCGACAAACAGGCATGTTTATTGCTTTCTTTATAGCAGCCATGGCTTTCTATGAAGTTCTTTTTAACTTCACCATATGGGGTGCTTTAATGGCAAAAGAGGCTTTAGGTGAGTTGGCAAGTTGGAACCCAGATATCCTTCAGAATCCCTTTCCTAACCCAGAAGTGCCTTGGAATCTAGTCTTTGCCACGAAGTTGTTTGTTGTTATCACAATAGTAGCAATTTACACATTCTATTTTCTTCAAAGGATTGAATCTACAAAAAGCTAGAACTGATTTCACTCTACAAAAAACTAGTAGAAATCACCTATCATACCGATTTAAAGACTTCCAACAATTCAGGCTTATCTTTAAAATAAGATCTTATAGGATCCAGTATTTTGTCTAAGGCTTTTGCTACCCCTAATTTTAAGTCTGTTGGATGAAGTTTTCTATCACGGTAAGCCTTTTCAACTTTACTGAAATTCTCGAAAGTAATCAAACCACCATACTTGGCAGGTCTTTCTATCTCTAAAGATTTAAAATCATGAAAAACGATCTGCTTCGCCATCTCCAGAACTGGATTATAGTCCGTAACTCCTTCTGGACACCATGCTTTTTGTAATTTCCTTTTGATTTCATAGAAATCATCATGAATAAATATGCATGTAGATGGCTTAGATTTACTCATCTTACTTGAGAAGAGCATGTCTATTTTTGAATCATCATCTAAACCAGAACGATGAGGCTTTGATAAACCGGGAAGTAAACTATTGTGGATGGCTACTGGCGCTTTCCATTTTAATTTTGGGAACACTTCTCGGACTAAAACATGGACTTTACGTTGGTCCATTCCAGCATGAACGATCCTTATGTTCATTGCTTTTATATCTATAGATTGCATGGGAGGGTACAGGTATTGAGCGAAATCAAGTCTATCTTTTTTGCTTCTTCCCATTATCGTCAAACATCTTGTGTTTCTTGCCAAAGTTATATGCTTTGAAAATTTTACTAGATTCTTCCAGTAATCGTCATTTCCACGGTATAGTTCTGAACCATGGGTAACCTCTACACCAGGACAGAAGAACTTGAAGACTTCTTCATAGTATTTTGATGCTAATTTGATTTTATCCCAATCTCCTCCAAATTTATTGTTGATGTAGCTATGCCAATCAGCCAAAAAGACTTTGCACCTGATTCCTGCTTTAATGAAATCATTAATCTTGAAACCCGAAATTACCAAAGTACCAAGGTGCATTAAACCTGATATTTCAAATCCTATATAGTGTGTTGGGTGTGCCTCAGTCTCCAATATTGATCTAAGTTGATTTACTGTAATTACCTCTTCTGTGGGTGGTTTAAGGATGATTTCCGTCTTTTCTTCAATATCCATGACTAGCGTCTAATCCTCCTTCAATTTATCTTAAAAATCGATCTCTTAGATTTAAAGTGAGTTTTTATATCTCGAATATTGATCATTAGGAAATTATTTACTATTGTTGGGTTTATCAACAGGATACTCCATATACCATTATGATGATTTAGTATGTTTCTTTCTCCATTCTCTAAACTTATCAACGAGGTCTAAGCTTATATCCACTAATAAAAGTAAGCCGACTACAAGCCAAAGGACATCAAATCCAATCCAACCTTAAAAGCACCTAAGATATAATAAAAAATGTTTGATAGACTGATTTAAATCTATTTATTTTTATTCTTTAACATTATTTTGACTAACATGAGAAATGTCAAATGCTTGAGCATTCCTATAAGATAATAGGATAACATAAAAGAAGGCTAATGAGACTAAGCCATATCCTATTAATGATGTAATTGCAAATGTTGTCAAGCCAAATTGTAATAAGCTATATGCTGCGTAGAATTGATATATACATATAATAAAGCTATATAGACCAGCTGCCATACTTAGATATCTGATGTATCTTTTTCCGAACCTAATTAGTAATAAAGTTCCAATGATTAAATTGACAATTCCAGGTTGTACAAGCAGAATTGTTCCCTCATGTAATATTGCAAATAAGACCCATATCGCCCCTGTTAATAAAAAAAACAGTCCAAGGATTATAGGCAACTTTTTGAGATTTAACTTCAATGCAACGTACCCTATAAAGATAGACGATTTAACCTTTTTTAATCAATGTATTTTACTATAATGTGTCCTTGAATCTAAAGGTGTTTATGGAGAGGAAAATGAGTGATCAATTAAACGTGACAAAAATCCCACAAAAGCGCTCGATCCCTCCTTCTCTTCTCGTCTCTGCTACATACGATGGTGAGGCCAAAGTTGCTGTATTGAAGTTCTACGATCCCAACACTCAGACCATCCATCTGTGGTATGATAATACAAGGCACAAGCCATATTGTTACTCTAGATTACCAATAGAGGATTTAAAAAACCTTAAAAACAGACCGGATGTTCTCGATCTCAAAGTCGAAAAAAAGAAAGATCTCTTAAGAGATACTGAAGTTAATCTAACAAAGATCATAGTCGATAATCCTCTTGTGATAGGGGGTACATCGTCAAATAAGAGCATACGAAATATGATAGACGCATGGGAGGCTGATATCAAATATTATGAGAGCTATCTTTACGATAAAGGTCTGATAGTAGGGGCTTTTTATGAGGAGAAGGATTCAAAGATAGTTCCCGTATCATATGAAGTTCCAAAAGGTGCAAAAGAGAGTCTTAAAAAGGTTTTAGATAAATCGGACCCTGATTTCAAATCTCACATATTAGAATGGATCAAACTATTGAGCCAACCCCTTCCAAGCATACGTCGTGCATCTTTAGATATAGAAGTATTACCGCCAGCTGAAAGACGCATTCCTAATCCTATAAAAGCTGAGTTTCCAGTTCTGGCAGTCTCCATCGTAGGAAGTGATGGAGCCTCTGAAGTATATTTACTTAGGAGGGAAAAGCTAGAGCTTGGAAAAAATAAATTAGAAGATAAAGTAAAGGTTTTTTTCTTCGAAAATGAAAAAGATCTCATCTCATCTGTCTTTAAACGTATATTGGATTATCCATTTTTAATCACTTTTAATGGCGACGATTTTGACTTAAATTACCTTTATCATAGAGCAATGAACAAGTTTGGATTCTCTAAAGATCAAATACCTATTTCATTGGGCAGAAATGCTGCTTATTTAAAATATGGTGTGCATATCGATCTTTATAAGATTTTTAGAAATAAATCTCTCCAAATTTATGCTTTTGGTAATAAATATATCGAGCATACACTGAATGGAGTGAGTAAAGCTCTTATAAATGAATCAAAGATGGAGTTCGAAGGTTCACTTGGTTCGTTACCACTTTACGAGCTAGCAAAATATTGCTACAAAGATTCTCTTATGACCTATAATTTAACGAGCTTCAACGATGACCTCCTTATGAAATTATTGATAGTCCTAGGAAGGGTAGCAAAGATGCCGATAGATGATGTCGCAAGGATAGGCGTATCAAATTGGATAAGAAGCGTGATGTATTTTGAACATAGAAGAATAAATGCTTTGATCCCTAAAAAGGAAGAAATGGAAGAAAAAGGTGGAGCGGTCTCTAAGCCCATAACAAAGGGAAAAAAATACAAGGGTGCTCTTGTTGTCGAACCTAAAGCTGGTGTTCATTTTAATGTATTGGTTCTTGACTTCGCTTCACTATATCCCAGCATCATCAAAGTCTATAATCTTTCGTATGATACTGTACATTGTATTCACCCAGAATGTAAAAAGAACTTAATTCCTAAAACTGATCAATGGGTTTGCAAAAATCGTAAAGGCATATCATCTTTGGTGATAGGATCTTTAAGAGATCTTAGGGTCAACTACTACAAGCCACTCTCAAAAGACACTTCGCTTAGCTCTGATGATTTAAGTCTCTATAATGTAGTTACTCAAGCTCTTAAGGTAATACTTAACGCTTCTTATGGTGTTATGGGGTCAGAAATTTATCCACTTTATTGCCTCCCTGTAGCTGAAGCGACAACAGCTATTGGCAGGTATCTGATATCTAAGACGATAGAAAAATGTAAAGAGCTGGGTATAAGCGTTGTGTATGGTGATACGGATTCACTTTTTCTTGAGAACCCTACTAAAGAGCAGATAAAAATTATTTTAAAATGGGCTGAAGACGGTCTTAAGATAGAACTTGACCTTGAAAAGACCTACTTATATGTAGCCTTTAGTCAAAGAAAGAAAAACTATCTTGGAGTTCTTTTAGATGGTAGTGTCGATATAAAGGGTTTGACAGGCAAGAAACGCCACATCCCTCCATTCATTAAGAATGCTTTTTATAACACTGTCGATACGCTAAGCAAAGTAAAGTCACCAAACGATTTTGGGAAGGCAAGAGAAGCCATTAAAAAACAGCTCCGTGAAAAATATCTTCAACTTAAAAGTAGAAAGATACCTCTTGAAGAAATGGCTTTCAATGTGATGATGAGTAAAGACATAAGTAGATATACTGAAACACAGCCTCAGCATGTAAAAGTTGCCAAATTGATGAAAAAAAACGGTCAGGAAGTGAAGGCTGGGGAAATGATCTCTTTTGTGAAAACAAAGACTCCGCTTGGTGTGAAACCTTTAAACTTGGCCAAAATAGATGATATTGATACAGAAAAGTATCTTGATTATTTAAGGGGGACATTTGAGCAACTATTGGATGCTCTAGGTT
>JAKLZG010000072.1 GCA_024256165.1 Candidatus Methylarchaceae archaeon HK02M2 | reverse complement strand
GACTTCCTGTATGGTTATGCCTTACCTTTGGGCGCACAGACTTTTTTAACTATTGACGAATTTATCTCATTTGTGTTGCTATTTACTTTGTCCTTTGGAATTTCCTTTCAGCTACCTATAATAATGGTTGTATTGACATCTATAGGTTTGATCGAGCCAGAGTTCTGGAAAAAAAATTTTTCATATGCTGTACTGGCTATTGTAATCTTTGGAGCCATTATTACGCCTGATGGGAGTGGAATAACTATGTGGTTTGTGGTTATTCCCATGATGATTTTATATATTTTAGGCTATTTATTCGTTCATCGAAAAGTTAAAGTAGAGCCTTGAAGAAATTGAATTTATGCAAGGAGTTGAAATTCTAATAGTAGCTGTATTTGCAATTATCCTCTTATTCGGAGCAAAGAAGGTCCCAGAAATGGCTAGGGCTTTCGGTAGAGCGAAAGGTGAGTTTGAGAGGGGTAAGCAGGAGATCGATAAAGAACTTAAAGAAATTACAAAAACTCCAAGCAAAAAAGAAGAGACTGAAAGGGAAAAACTTATCAAAGCTGCCAACTCATTAGGAATTAATACTTATGGTAAAACCGATGAACAACTACGTGAAGAAATTCAAGCAGCTATAAAGAAAGAGTAACTAAATAAGCTAGGATTTGAATTTATACTATAAGCCCTACTAGAGTACCTGTATAACATATTTATTTCTAATAGCGATAATATATTAAATAATTTTTAAAAAAATTATTTATCTACTCTGCTTGGAGTAAATCGACTTTCGGTTTCCCATTTAAAGAAATCGTAACATAGAATCCGTTCATAGCTGGACCTGGATTCACTACTAAAGTATTTTCTAACATATCTGTACTCCTTGCTTCATGAATATGTCCACATATTACTATCTTCGGTTGAGTCTTCTCTATGTACCTCCTAAGGGGCTTGGAGCCTATATGTTCTCCTTTGTATGATCTATCACATCTTGTTTTGTACGGTGAAGCGTGAGAGACAAATACATCAACCTTATCAGGCAGTCTTGAGAAAACCTCTTCTGCTCTGAAATCATCAAGTTCGAATGGAGTATTGAAAGGAGTTAGATTCGATCCACCTATACCACAAAAAATCATATTATAATAATTAATAACATTGTTATGAAGGTTCAATATATTGCGCAAGTTTAGTTCATTATTTGGATCATGATTACCCGGTACAAAAAAAGTCTTTAAACCCTTCTCTGAAATAATTTCAAAAAAATTTTTAAAAAATAATTCATTACCCCAATCAGAGACATCTCCAGCAACAATTAAGAGATCGGCATATCTGCCCAATTCTATTAGCCATTGTATAACCCGACTATTCCCATGCACATCTGCGATAGCTAGTAACTTCAATTTGCACTCAATCTCAGTAAAAAGAGAAATTACCTTTGATAACTCCAGCTTTATACCTTTCCTCCTGTGTTTTCTCGAATAACTTTCTTAGAAGATCAGCATCCTCTTTCATTTGTTCTACACCCCTTCTTTTCATCATATTCCTTTGAGTCTCTATGGCAGATTCTATATCTACCTCGAACAGCCTACACCCTAAACCTTTAGCATATATAGTAAAACTAGGGACATCTTGTACTACATAACTATGAAGATGAGAAGCTACACCTAACTTCTTTCCTGTATAGATAGTGGTGCCTATTGATGTCTTTACATTATCTGCTATGAAGTTACCTATCTTTGTCTCTCCTGAATCTATCATCTCTTCTTTGATCCTTACTTTAACAGTTCCATATGTATTTTTTAAGTCTGAGTTAGTTGTCATAGCGCCAATATTCACCCATTCACCTACATATGTGTGGCCCATATATCCTCTATGGGCTTTGTTTGAATAGCCAGCGAATATACTCTTATTTATCTCACCCCCAACTTTCACATAATCTCCTAGAGTTGTACCTTTACCTATTATGGCTGATGATATTATCGCATTCTTACCTATGTGAACCGGTCCCTTTATACTTGAGAATGGTAAAATCTTCGCACCTGAACTTACGTGAATAGGGCCTTCTTTTACATCGAAAAATACATTGCCATAGATCTCAACACTATCGTGGATTATAAGATTCGAATCTGGACCTGAAACTGTAATATTTTTACTAATATCTAAGATATCTGAACTTTTTATATTAGAAATTTGCCTTGTAATTATTTCAGAGTTCATACCGATCAATTGCCAAGGATACCTTATCAACGAATATTTGGGTAATACGAACTCATCGTAATATCCCTTGAATTTTTTCGAAAATGTTCTTGCCATAGAGCTGGGAGGTACCATGGCCTCATTAGCAATCTTTGGACTTACTTTTGCTAATGCTAAATTATCGCCTGAGAAAGCTACAAAATTACCTTTCTTTAATAAAGTACTTAATTCTTTTATATCTGGCCTTAGAAGAGCGTTAATGAATATAACTTCTTCATCCACTTTTTGAGGATTTATCTCAGTATTTGGATGTCTTTTTACTGTGATGGGTTCTAAATACTCTGAGACATTTAATGAATAGAGTTCAGGCTTCATCTCGTCTAGTATAGCATCTATCAATGTCTTTGAGCCCAGTACCAGGTCAAAGGCCGGTCTGGTTAGAGTTATTGGGTGGAAGTTAAAAGTTAATTCGTCTTCAAAGATCATTAGGTGCAAGATAGTCTCACTAAAGTCTAAGTTAAATCTCCCAATTTTTTCAAATACTTTTTATATACCTTAATGTAACTTTTCCTATCCCCAATATCCGTAAAACTTCCTTTAGAAATGTAACCGTATATTCGTTCATTTGCTTCTATGGCTCTTCCAAATGCGAAGTTCATGCCGTAACTCTTATCATTAGGTATGTAATGTAAGAATCCTGCTTCCATAATATAACAACCAATATTTATGAGCCCCTCTACCTTTGGTTTTTCCCTCCACTTTTTTACAGCTCCATTTTCATCAATATCTATAAAACCATACTTTTGAGTAACCTTGTAGGGGACAAGTGCTATTGTAGCTAATGCTTCCTTTTCAAAATGAAAATCTATCATATCATGAATTATAAAATCGTAGATCGAATCTCCATAAATACATAAGAAAGTACCATTTATCAAATTCTCCGCACTCTGCAATTGACCTGCTGTTCCCATTGGAGTTTTTGTTCTAGCATAGGTTATTTCTACATTTAAATCCACCCCATCACCAAAATAATCTTCTATAATCTTACCTAAATAACCTACACAGATCACTATCTCTCTAATGCCATTATTATTTAGCCACTTGATCAAGTGCTCCAAAACAGGTTTATCACCTAGAGGTAGCATGGGTTTTGGAATAAAGAGTGTATAAGGGTGAAGTCGTGTACCCAGACCACCAGCCAAGATAATAGCTTTTAAATTTCGTTTAACCATTCATTATCTCTCCGACTTATAATCATTTTAAAATGCCAATACCATAATAACCTTTACAATATATCTTTCTTTAAGATTCTACTACACAAGCCTTTTTTATTGTAAAAGATTGTAGGTTAAGAAATGCCAATAATTTTTGCTAGCTCTTTTCTAGAAGCACTACCAAGTAAAGTAGCTGTCTCCTCTGGTGAAACCTGATTTATGTATGTATGGGTACCTTTCTCAAAGCCAGTCCATTTTCTAATTTGAGGAAAGATTTTAAGGTGCCAATGGAGTTGCCTTGTAGTCTTTTTTTCAGAAGATATATGGAACACTATACTGTAAGGAGGATCACTTAACACGCTAGATAAACCGCTTAATGTAGATCTTAAAATCAATACTAAATCTCTGATCTCTTTTTGAGTGACCTTAAGAATACTTGTTTGGTGTTTTTTTGGAAAGATCCAATATTCAAATGCATGTGATGGTGCCCAAGGAGCAAATGCTATAAAATGATTTGTAGTAAGAATCTGTCTTGGACCACCCGATTCAATATTCAGGACTTCGCACATAGGACAAACCCCCTTCTCACGCATAGTTATCCGAACCTTTGATGCTTCTTGCTCAATAATAGGTGGTAAGCGTGGTAATGTGATAATTTGAAGATGTGGATGTTCGATTGTAGCACCTGCCTCTTCTCCATAGTTTGCAAAAATGGATACATAAGATACATTCTTACGACTATAAAGCCACCTTACCCTATCTTGTACTACTGAAAGGACATTTACCCATTGTTCTACGCCCATCTTTTGAAAATTTTCATCATGTTTTGGGGTTGCTACAATTATATAATGATAACCATAAGCAGGTTCACAATAAAGAGGATCTTCGCTATAAGTTACATCAGATCTAGGAGTTACTACTGGAAATTCATCGAGAAATGCCCTCACACACCAATCCTCGACTCTATCTTCTTCGGCATCTGTAAGCTTGAGCAGAGATTTCTCCTTCTGGACAAGCACAAGTCTGGCTGGAGGTGTCATCAGTTCATTACCAGGACAATAGGGGCACTTACTTTCTTTAGGAGACTCATTCTTTAGCCTAAAATCTATACTTTTATGTTTCTTTGTGTTAACGATTACAAGTTTATCTGTAAAGTAATCTTTTCTAAGCTCACTCAATTTCCCTTCTCTAATACTTATTTACTACATAAAGATTAATAGTTTTTGTGTAAATCATTTAATTACTTTATAATAAATAGAAGCTATGATGAAATGACTTATATCTGCCTTGTAATCGATGCTCATCAACCAATTAGACTTAACAGGACATTTCCTTATGAGAGAGTCAAAAGGATTGCTGAAGGAGCGCCGGTGATGGATAGATACTTTGATGACAAGCTAAATCAGCAAGTTTTCACTGAATTCTCAAAGAATTGCTATACTCCAACCTTTAAAATCTTACTTGAGACGATTGACTCTACTTATGAATTAGAAAAACCATTCAAATTATCTTTCTGTTTAAGCGGGCTATTCATCGAACAGGCAATAAAGTATGAACCTGATTTGATCGAATTATTAAAAAAATTAGTTGCTACCAAGAATGTAGAGATTCTTGGAGGGGATTACTACCATTCGTTGGCAAGTATCTGTCAAGACGGTATGAATGAATTTATTAAACATGTAAAATTCCACCATCAAATTATAAAGAAATTATTTGGAGTTGAGCCAAATGTATTTGAGAATACCGAACTTATCTATAATAACTCTGTTGCAAAGGCTGTGAAAAAATTTGGTTATGAGGGTATATTGACTGAAGGAGTAGGTTCTTTTTTTTCAAGAAATTTGCCTACATACGTATATTCCTCACCAGGGGATCAAGGGCTTAAACTTCTTTTTAGACATTATAAATTAAGTGATGATCTTAGATTCAGATTTTCAAAAAAGACGTGGAATGAGTATCCTCTAACTGCTAATAAGTATTGTAATTGGCTTTCGGCTACGCCTGGAGATGTAATATTAATCGCTTTAGAGATCGAGACTTTTGGAGGAAATAATTCGGTGCATACAGGTATCTTCGATTTTTTAAAAAAAATACCTGAGGAGGTTGCAAATAGGGAGAATCTTGAATGGAATACGCCCACAGATGTGATTAAGAATGTTCAATCATCTGGAACTCTGATAATCCCTGATGTTAGAACAATCTCTCACGATAATGAAAAGAAGAGTACGAACCCATGGTTAGAAAATTCTATGCAGAGAATTAGCTTTGATAGAATTTTTAACCTAAGACCTTATATCGAAGAAATTAATGATGCAAATATCATGATGATATGGAGACTCTTGCAACAAAGCGATCACCTTTCCTATATGTCTACTAGAAAAGATCAAGAAGGAAGACAATCTCATCACAGCTATTATAGCTCTCCCGCTGAGGCCTTTGCTGTATTTGATGCAGTCAACACAGATTTCGAAGGAAAAATTGCCATAATAGTTCAAAATATAAGAAAATCAAAGTTACGGAGATCAACTTCAACCACGAAGCCTTTGCATCCTTCTACGAGTCAAACTCAAAAATAGATGTGATAGATTATGAAAAGATTGATTTACATATTACTCGACGGCGTAGGTGATAAACCAGATCCTGAGCTAAATTGGATCACACCTCTTGAAGCGGCCCATACACCACAATTAGATTCTCTTGCAAGAGGAGGCATCAGTGGTCTTGTTTACCCTGTAGGTAAGGACATACCACCTGAGTCGGATATAGCTGTCTTTCATATGTTGGGTTATAACTTTAAGGAAGGTTATGCCGGAAGAGGTGTAATAGAATCTGTCGGAGCGGGATTAAGTTTTGAAGATGGGAACCTTGCTATAAGAGCGAATTTTGCTACAATAGATAAAGATGAAATAATAATGGATAGAAGGGTTGGGAGAAATCTATCCAGCGAAGAAGCCAAGAAACTTGCAACATCGATTAATAAATATGTAAAGCTGTCTTACCCAAAGACTACTCTCAATTTTGTATCGACTGTAGCCCATAGGGCCGTTTTGGTGATTAAAGTAGAAAACATGAGATTATCATCAAATATCTCTAACTCAGACCCAGCATACTTAAGGTTAAAAGGAGTTGGAGTAGCCAAAGTTCGAAAAGAGGAGGAGGTTTTAAAGTTAGAAAAGGTTCAAGCCTTAGATGAAAAAAGTGAGACCCAGCTTTCCGCCGATTTAGTTAATGAGTTTACCAAGAAGTCTATTGAACTTTTGAGGGAACACCCTGTAAATGTAAAAAGGGATGAAAAGGGCGAAATGCCTGCCAATGCTATATTACTTAGAGATGCAGGTAACTCATTACCAAGGCTCGAAAAGCTTAACGAGAAATATGGCTTAAGTTTTGTATGTATTTTGGATATGCCAGTAGAAAGAGGAATAGCTAGGTTGACTGGTATGGTAGAAGTTGAATCTGGAGGTATTGAAGACTATGAGCTTAAAGCAGAAAAGACGGCTGAACTGTTAGATAGATACGATTGTGTATATGTTCACATTAAGGGACCTGATGAGCCTGGACATGATGGAGACGCGATACGGAAGAAAAAGGTGATAGAAAGTATAGACTCAAAGTTTTTCAACAATTTATTGGAGCGCATCGATCTAAATAAAGTAGTAATCGCGGTATCTGCTGATCACTCAACTCCTTGCCAGATAAGGAGTCATAGCGCTGATCCTGTACCAATATTAATCTCTGGAAAAAGCATAACAAATGATGGTACATGTAGGTTTACAGAAAAGGAAGCTGCAAAGGGTAGCTTGAAGATTTTAAAAGGTTTTCAAGTTCTACCTTTAATAATTTCTTTAGCTAAAAAGTAATTGAAGCATACCTTTATGACTCTATTAGAAATCAATACTGTTTCTGTGAATCTCTTAAGAATATTAATCAAGTCTTTTGTTGATCATTTGTTCTAATTTATGATATTCTTATTGGCTGTTCCACCTTACGCATTATAAGAGATTATAAGAAACAAGAAGTAACAAAAGAACTGAGGTAAATATAATTATCATCATATTTTATTCACTCTATTTTTGGGTATCCTTTTTTAGTTCACCTAACACTACAACCCCTAAACCTGTGGCTGTAAGAATCCCACCTAGTATTTCCATTAATAGTGCAATATTATACTCATTCTCATAAGAGAAATGCGGGGTGCGGGATTCGAACCCGCGTTGCCAGCTTGGGAGGCTGACGTCCTAGACCAGACTAGACCAACCCCGCGGTTGTATTAGCCTTTTCCGAGCAGCTTATTAGCTATTGCCTTTTCCTGCTAGTTTTTTTTACCAACTTTAGGACGACATCGATGTGTTCTGATGTGCGTCCTTGAAGACCTTCTTGGACTTCTGCTCTCTTCTTAGTCATGGTCCAGGGCCGTCACATAATATCAGCGGTGAAAACTCCTATAAGTTCCGGCTCTCCCAGTACATTCACAGTTAGTTACATACGAAAATACTAATATTCTTCTACTCCCATTTTCACTAGCATTTTTTCTGGTTGACCTGCTCTTCTCGCTATATTATCGGTCAGATCTTTATAAGCCGTTTCACTTTTTGAAACGTTTTGTTACACCAAACGTCTAAATCTCGTTCAAAATACCTTATTTTAGGGAAATTAAGGGAGGTGAAATAGATGAATGGAAAAATTAAAGCTGTCGTAGTAGTTGCATTGACTCTATGCATAGTGGCATCTGCTACATATATGGTGCCAGTTTTAGCATATTCAAACGGCACAACAGATCAGACTCGGGATAGAGAAATGAAAAAAATTCAGGATGGAGAGTGTGTATGTGACTGTATATGCGATTGCGACCAGAACCAAAATCAATACCAACATCAGGATCAAGCTCAAAATCAACCAAATTCTGGATTTAACTGGCAGTACTGCTACGAGCATCAGCTTAGACACCAGAACATTCCTACAGAATAACTTTGGGAGATGTCTCCCAAAATCCCTCTTTTTTAAAAGTTAAACCTGTTTTTAGACATTGTTTGAATTCTAATCATTTTATCTCTTTGTAATTCAATTCGTGGATTCAAACCAATACTAGTTCCTTTTTTATATTATGAAATGAACAACCAGTTTGATTTGAATATATTCAGGACCTTGAATGAGTGGTACAACCATTTATTTCAAAATCTGGAGACTAGGAATACCTGGACTGCCCCGAGTACAGGTGCTCAAAATGCGGACAGCTCACGAACGAGTTCTATCTGGAAGATTTACCGTGAAGAAGTTGAAATTATTATTGAAATTTATAATCCGATTTCATTTTTTCAAAAAAGACGACCTTAAGTTGATCCGCCAGAAGGTCATGGCGATAGGTTAATTCAAGTTCCAACATTGGATGATGTGAACATACAAAAATTGAAAAATGAAGTTCTCCAGGGAAGAAGTAAGAGAGAACGTCAACTACCAGGTATCTACTGATTCTAATCTAATTTCGGTATCAAAAATAAGCCCGAAATATCATTTTCTCTGTGAATTTTAAATAGAAGTTACTCGTCCTATTATGTATGCCAATCGCATTTGTATTAATGGGTGTAGAGTCAGGATCTGATCGAGCTATCATGAAGAAGCTTGGAGATATAGAGGTTGAGGAGGCCTATGAAATCTATGGTGCCTATGATATAATAGCTAAAATCCAAGCGAAGAGCGTAGATGGGCTGAAGAGAATTGTAATGAAAATGAGAGAGATTAAAGATGTACGTACCACTTTAACTCTCGTTGTCGTAAATGATTTATAAAAAATAATTAATTTTTATGATTTATTATGTAATATATCGAAAATAATTTTAGGATGAGCTATCCTAACGATATATTAGTATTTTTTAACATGGGAGAATATGAAGATACTCTTAAAGATATAAAAGAGACCTTAGGTATCGTTCCTGGCGTCATGAAGGCACTCTCTGAAGATGTATTGGTAAAGGATTGGAGTTTGTGGAAAAAGTACTCCTTTACTGAGACTGAGATCCCATGCAAATATAGGGAGATGATAGGTCTATCAGCTGCGGCAAATATCAAATGCCCCTACTACCAAGCAATGCACACCGCAATGGCCAAGTTCCATGGCGCTACAGATAAGGAACTTTCCGAAGTCTACTATCTGGCGAGCCTCACTGCGAGATGGAGTGCCATGACACACGCCCAAAACTATCCCTACGAAAAATTCAAGCAAGAACTACAACAGATAGGTCAACATCTCGTTAGACAACAATGCAAAGAAATAAGGCATGTTCAAAATAGTAAACTGTCATAAGACTATATCGGAATTGCTTCTATTTTGATTTCTGATCGTCTAGCTTTCTTTAGGACTCTTTTTTGACATTTCTTCAGATATGTATTAAATTCATCCTTAGGTATTGTTATTTTAAGCATGTCGCCATCAAAATCTAAGTCAAATGAATCCAAATGTCTAGACAATATTTGAGAGAAAATAGCCTTGCGTTTGTCTCCTTTATCTCTCTTTCGACCTTTAACTGGTACAAAGAACGTTCTCTCACCGAATACATATAACTCATACTCAACTTCACCAGTTAACAAGTTCTTCACCAACACAGTTGGACGTGAATGATCAGCTCTTATAAGACCTGCAGGAACTTTGACCGTCATTTCAAGTGTGTATATCTGGGAAACAAGTCCTTCATCCATAAAAATCAGCGTATCAACAATGGATGGTAAAACACCCACATCAACCTTATAGGCTATGCGACGGATAGCATCTATAGGGTTCGTTCCGTGTAATACGCCGACCATTCCTATACCCGCAAAACGAAGATCAATAAAGATTTTAAAGTCGTCTTCTCCTCGCATCTCATCGAAGATAGTGTAATCAGGCCTGCTCAACAGAAGTACATCATGAAGTTCGCCTTCTTTAGAAGCCTTCTTCGAATACTGGGTTATATCTGGAGGGAGATTTAGATCTCTTGGACTCTCGATAGTCTTTACTACTTTTCCTAGTAAATGATAATGTTCAGCCAAAGCTTGTGCAAATGTTGACTTACCCATCCCTGGTGGACCAGCAACGATTATTCCTTCTGCCTGTTCCCTAATTCGAGTTAGAACTTGTTGGGGGAGATGATAATTTTCTAGGTTGAGCTTGAATATCGGTCTAGTTATTGTTATTTCCAACCCATCTGAAAAGGGTGGGCGGGTAACTACGATCCGGAGATCCTTCAGCTGAATTATGGTAGCCCCAAGCTTATCAACTTCTATGAATGCATCTTCGCCTAGCAACGAGTAAGTCTGCTCCATGATCTGTGCTAAAATCCATTCTAGTTCCTCTCTCGATAATGTAATATCGGATAACTCTTCAAAGAACCATTTCCCTGGATGACCACGCTTGACCCTCGGAGGAAGCTTTTCCTTCAGATGAAGACTCATGACGCCATTTGTAAAAACTTTGTCAAGATCGATGAGAGGTGAAGGTGTTCCAAATACAACCCTTATGCCAAGTGCTTCGCACATCTTAGCCATAATGGGGTTGCATGTAATTATTGAGGCTTGTATCGATCTCGCAAATTCACGGTTTGCTTGATTTACATCAGAACCATCGTTTGGATTTCCTGCATATTCTAGATTTACATTCTTCTCATCACATGCTTCCTTCAAATCTTTGAGACCGTTGACTCCGGAGAGGTTGCCTAATTTAGCTTTCGCTTCTATGCTGGATATGGTGGTATTATGCACAATTATCTTATGATGAACTTTTCCTTCTCTGACCAAGCGGCTTGCTACTTTGAGGCTGATCGCCGATTCGTCGGGTATGTAAGAATTTGAAATCATCTTTATTCCTCCTTTGATAATGCTAACATATTTCTAGATGTAGTATAATGTATATGATTACTTTAAATGAATAGTTGTATTTAAAGTAATTTATCTCATACTACCATATATTGACGTTCGTTGATCTCATATATTCCCTATTTCTTTTTTCCCTCTAAGGTCTCATCCCACATAAAATTGCAATCATTAATGATGAAGCTGTGATGTCTGCAGTTGTCCCAGGGTTAAGTCGGTTTTGTTTCAAATTTTTATCAAATTGAATCAATTTTCTTCGCCCATCTTCTGTGATTAGTCCTCCCATTTTTAAGACAAATTTGGCTTGTTTAGAAATCTTCTTAGCTTCGACTAATCCTATTTTGATCGCTTTGTTAATCTCCTTCTCATGTTTAACTCCAACCTTTCTGGCGATAAATGTATCAGGATATTTCGCTAATATTGTCAGAAATGTATGTACTGTTGCAATATTTATGTCACGAGTCTTCTCATATAAATCGAATAAAGTTTTATAGCCTATGTTGAAAGAAATTTTCATCCCATTAGTTAATTCTTTAGCTATCGTATCCCATCTAGATGAGAACTTCATTAGTTTATACAAATTAATATCTTCCTCTATTAATCGATTTTTAGTATCAAGTTCAATTATGTCTGGTGCTACGTTTACCCGACCTAGAGCCTCAATGCTTGACGTGAGTATTGCATCACAAACATCTATTGCATCCCTAGGGGTTGTTGACTTAATGACTTTTGAAAAAATTGAACGTAATTTACTAGGTTCTATACTTCCAAATTTTATATAATTAAATCCTGCCGATGCAGCTAATGGTATAAGAAGTAAACTTATACCTAGATGTGTGTTTCCACCTTTGTGCCATGATCTAATTTCATAAAGAGTACTTTTAATATATCTGCCAACCTTTATCTCATTTATTTTAATCTCATCGAGGCCAGCTCTCATTCCTCTCAATGCGACTTCTCTTACAGAAGGTCCGAGACATATAGAGCCAGCAAGATAATGCTCAAAGCGTGTATCAGTGAAGTCTGAAGTTCTATGCACATTCCCAGGCTTTGGTGTACCACTCACCTCTAGTACTGAAGCAAGTTGAGCTGTCATCATAATTTTATCAGAAATTTTTAGAAAATCTTTTTTCATATAGTTTAGATTAAAAATCTATCATGATATATTTTTACTGTATAGATTTTTAATAGCAGAGTATACAATATCATATTTTTTCAGATATTGACCTGACGGATGATATGCCTGATTCTTAATAGAAGATAATAATAATATGAAACCAAAAAGATGTATAGAGAGGCAGTGGCCAATATTTTAAAATTCCGTGAAGGCGACTTTCTACAGATTAAAGATGGAGCAATCTTTGAAGTTAAAGGATTGTTACATCCACCAGAAAGAGTAATTGCATTTATTAGATACATACCTGACCCAAACGGAAATAGGAATCTTGATGGCAGATCATATAAAAAAGTCTACTCCATCGAAAAAAGGTATGAGATTCTCAAGAAGATATATCCCCACATCTTGATTTATGATGATGTTTTTAACGAATATCTGCCAGAAATTCAACATTCAAGCATTATTCATAGCTTTCTTCCATCAAGAGAGCTAAGTAGTCTAAGGAAAAAGGCTCGATTAGATGATATCCAAAAGAAAGCCTTAGTCTTTATAAAAATCTTGAAAAGAGAAGCAAATATGGGATGGAATGATATAGGTATTACTGGATCTATATGTATTGGACTTTATAACTATACGTCTGATATAGACATAATAGTTTATGGTAGAGAAAATTGTTTAAGAGTTCATAATGTTATGCAAAACCTTTTGAAATCGAAGGAAAATATTTCTAACTATGATATTGAAGGTCTTAAAAAGTTATACCAATTTCGTGTAAAAGACACAATAATGCCTTTCGAAGATTTTGTTAAGCATGAGAGTAGAAAGAATCTCCAAGGAATGTTCGATGGTAAAGATGTTTATGTAAGATGCATCAAGGATTGGGACGAAATTGGAGAGAATTATGGCGAAGTTATTTATGAACCTCAAGACTATGCAAAGATAAGGGCCAAAATTATAGATGACTCTGAGAGTATATTCACACCATGTACCTATAAAGTGAACGATGTTAAAATAATTGAAGGAAATAAGGTTAATGACTTAAAAGAGATAGCATCATTTAGGGGGCGATTCTGTGAGCAAGCAAAGAATGGAGAGACTGTGATTGCCCAAGGTAAAATTGAGAGAGTAATTAATACCCATGAAGATCACCACCGCATACTTTTGGGAAATAAACCGACAGACTTCATGATAGCCAATATTTCATAATCTTTTATACAACGATTCGAATAAATAGTTAATATAAAATGAGTAAACGAAAGTTCAAAGATAAGGACTTCATACAAAGTCTTGAAGGCTTCTTCTTTTGTGTTGTCGGTTATTCGCATCCAGATGACAAGATACTGTCTTACATCAGGTATATGCCTAATATATCTGGTGAATGGGGTAACATTTCAGCAAAGTATTCACGTACAATGCCCTCGTATACTATACCTTATCTAATTAAAAATATTGATATATTGAGAAAAGATTATCCAGATTACATTTTCTATTCCGACATCTTTAATACTTGGATGTCTGCTGTGCCCCATAAAAGGATAATGAAGTATTTTTGT
>JAKLZG010000071.1 GCA_024256165.1 Candidatus Methylarchaceae archaeon HK02M2 | reverse complement strand
TTCTCCTCTTGGTTTAATTCTCTAATAGTCCTTCTGAACTTGAGAGATGCAATTGGATAGATATGAAAGAATTGGAGTGTGTCATCAATTAAATCTTCTGTCTTTCCTAAGATACTTGACTTTGACTTGAAAAGCTCGATTATATCCCTCTCAGAGATTATGCCTACTACATTATTGTAATCATCAATCACAGGTGCACCACTAATACCTAGTTTAACAAAAGTTTCGGCAACCTTTGAGATCTTCTCACTCTGCCTAAAACTTATTACATTGACATTCATTAAATCCTTGACCAATTTCAAAGTTAATTCTTATTTAGATCGATAAGCCTCTATGATAAACGTTACTATGATCATAAATGTAGTAGTTAAATTAAAAGGGTGGACTCTAATGATTAATCCCTGACACGATTAAAACTTTATAATGTCAGTTTATTCGATGGATTTTTTTATTTCGTTTATAGTGATTTGGACGGTTTTTCCTCTTTGATTGTCAGGAGTATTTATTTTGAGAATCCATGCACACCTATTTTCTGATTGAGGCTCCAGTATTCACCTTGATTGTAAACAAAAGGAGCTACTTTTGTGAAGTTGATTTTTCCTTTTTCATCTAAAATTTCTTGATCAACATGAACATAGACTATCTCGCCAAGTAATAAGTTGTGAACACCTAAAACTATCTTCTTTTTAAGAACACATTCGATATTTACTGGACATTCTCGTATAAGTGGGGGCTTTACCATTTCAGCAGGTTCTGGGGTAAGACCTGTTTCAGAGAACTTGTCCACTTCATTGCCTGAAATCATTCCACAAAAGTCTGCCTCTTTCAATATGTCCTTATTTGGGATATTTGCAACAAACTCTCCAGTATCCTCGATTAGTCCATAGGAGTATCTGTTAGGACTGATACCCAGACCTAATATAGGTGGTTTTGAACAGACTGTTCCCACCCATGCCAAAGTTATTATGTTGGGCTTTCCTATAGAATCTACACAAGTAACCAGAACAACAGGACAAGGAAACAAAGCAGTCCAAGGGCTCTTTTTCACTTTCATAGAAATTATTTTCACATCTATTAACTTAAATTATTTTATATCAACATCTTAATCGGATGCTTTTTAATACCCCTTTAGAACCAAACAAAACGGTAAAATATATTGGTGAAGAAAGTAGAGGAGAGTTGATTAAAGAATGACTATTAAGGTTCGAGTACACAGCATCTCAAGTATGCCCGATCAGAGGGGTCGAGCAAGAGGAAAGCGAATAGAACTGGTGGCTGATATTGTAAAATCCTTTAGTTCAAGTGATAGTAGCGATGAAGCAAGAATGGTTCAGGGAGTGGTTTCCCAAATTCAAAATATGGGATTGCTTCCACCTATCCAGATGATCAAGAGAAGCCCTAAGTTGATCCTCTTTCTCACAGAAGAAGAATATGACCGATTGGGGATAAGGTTTGAAGTTAATGACGTCTATGAACTAATGCTGAGAGATGGAACGATTACTTTTAATAGATCGACCGAAGGAGTCTGACAAGCCGAGATAAGAATGTATTTTGGATGTACTTTATTGATCTTTTTGCTTATGAGTTCAATGAATCCTTGGTCTATTTTTTTTAGAAGGAAAAGATGAAGAATGCCTTTCTTTATTCTATAGGATTTAGAGAATCTTATCGAAGCGTTAGCAATAAAATAATATCTTTTTTAATGTAAACACGTGAAGCCATGTTTTTTATTATAACTTTTTTAATAGGAGCACGTTCAATATAGATCAGTGTTAAGGATGACGAAATCCAAGAAGCAACATAGGCGTAAGATGAAGAAAGCTGAGACTACAGCACGCCACTCAGACGTACATCAGCGTTAGCTTTGAAAATAACCAAACTCACAATACTTTAAGGGTAATCTATGTAAATCTTCGAGCGTGGGTGTCTTTGCACTGGCTTTATCTTCATAGCCCACAATAATATCGAATAGGTTTGCAGGTATCTCTGCAACTTCCTCTTCAGGTTGGAACATCTTTTCATTGTCTTTTAATGCTTTCTCTAAATCTATTGTTTGATAGTACCAGCTTTTGTTTGATTTATACGTTATGTTAAAAACCTTCTTAGTAATAATTAATAATCGAGTCTAAACCAACTCTTTTAAAAAAGATGTCACCTCGCTAACAGAATCTAAATTGAATCTTGCCTTTGAAGAACCGAAACCAACTTTGATGGAATATGCAAATTTAGGAAGTACTTCAAAAATATCTTCGTCCGTCAAATCATCGCCTATCCCTAAAATAAAATCCCATTTTCCTTTTAAAATCCATCTAAGTGCGGCTCGACCCTTATTTATTCCAGAATTCTTAATTTCAATTATCTTATTCCCTTCTAAAACTCCAAGATTAAGGTTCTCTGTTAGATGTAAAAGATCATCTATCAGTTCTCTTGTCCTTACGATACCTAACTTAACATCAGCCTTTCGATAATGCCATACAAGGGAAAAATCTTTTTCTTCAATAAAGGATCCTGGGGTTCGATCCACATATGTCTCAAGAATTGGTCTTATCTCATTTTTCCAATCGTTTTCTATAGGTTCTATCATCTCCCATATCTTTCCTTTCTCTTTAATCCACACACCGTGTTCAGCAATCAACCCAATATTTAATTGACCAAACCAGTTGTCTAAAATCCCTTTACTCCTTCCACTTATGAGAACTACATTATTTTCAGGTTGCATAGTAAGTCTTTCGATTAATTTTAAAAGTTCGTCATCTGGTTTTGCTTTTTCAGGCTTTTCAGCAAAAGGAACTAGTGTTCCGTCATAATCCAATAAAATAAGCCTATTTTTACTTTTAGTGTAATCAATGATCAACTTACTTTTTATTTTATGTCCAATTCTCTTTGCACAGAATTCTTCTTGAATCTTTTTAGTGACAATTAATCGATTTTTAAAATCACTCGCCCATCGTGCTACATCATACCGTTGTAACCTTTTTTGCATTATCTCATTGCGTTCTCTCTGTTCTTCATAAGGCATTGACAAGGCTTTATTCAACGCTTCTGCAACCTCTTCTTTGTTGCTTGGATTGACTATAATCGCTTCTCCTAATTCATGTGCTGCTCCAGCCATTTCGCTGAGAATCAAGACACCACTTCCATCCGTTTTAGTTGCAATAAATTCTTTAGCCATCAAATTCATCCCATCCCGTAGTGGAGTAAGAAGGGAGACATCGGCCAGATGATATAAAGTGACGAGGGTGTTAAAGTGTAAGAAACGGTATAGGTACCATACTGGCATCCATCCAATAGTACCATGCTTTCCGTTAACTCTTCCTACAAGTTCATCTAACTGCTTTTTTAGTTGTCTATAATACTTTACTTTTGTTCGTGAAGGTACTGCTACTAGAATGAGAATTACCTTTTTTTTGTATTTTGGATGCTTTTCCAAAAAGAGATTGAATGCTTCTAATCTTAATAGTATCCCTTTAGTATAATCCAGACGATCAATGGATAAAATTATCTTGCTTTCTTTTACTTTTTTATGAATTCTATTTAATTCTCTTTGCACTTCTGGTTTTTGTACAACGTTGGAAAATCGTTTGTAATCTATGCCCATTGGAAACGCATCTGCCAATATTTTTCGATTAACAGCAGTAATTTGATTAAAGGTATGCTCGTAACCTGTCAAGCGACGAACACTTTCAAGAAAATGCCAGACGTAGTCATATGTATGAAATCCTATAAGATCCGACCCTAAAATTCCTTCTATTATCTCTTTTCGCCATGGAAGAAAGCGAAATGTCTCAAAAGATGGGAAAGGTATATGAAGGAAGAAACCAATCGTTGCTTCCGGATATCTTTCTCTTATAAATTTTGGAAGTAACATTAAGTGATAATCATGAATCCAGATGAAATCATTTGGCTTTAAGACCTTTAAAACCGTATTACAAAAAACTTTGTTGACTCTTTTATATGCCTTCCAAAAAATTTTATCATATATTGTATGCTGAGGGAAGTAGTGAAAAAGAGGCCAGACGGTCTCATTACAAAAACCTTGATAATAATCTTCAATATCGGATTTAGAGAGAGAAACTGGATAATAGCCTTCTGACGAAAACCTTGCTTCAACATCTTTTTCCTTTCCTTTCATCTCTTCACTAGTAATTCCTGACCATCCTATCCATAGACTCTTATAGGAATTATAAATTGAACTTAACCCTGTAGCCAATCCACCAGCACTAGGTTGGAAGAATAACTTTCCTTCTTTTTTTTCTATGCTAATAGGCAATCTATTTGAGACTATTAGTAACCTTCCCACAAAATCGCCTTTTTTACTTATAGTAAATGAGACAATCTTTTTTAAGGTTTGATATGTATGAGCAACAAGGAATTATATTTTGAATCCTTAGTGAATACCCTAAGGAGAGAGAACTCAACTCAGTAAAAATTTGATATTGATAAAGAAAGTGAATAGCTACATGATAGGATTTAGAAACTCATAACAGTTAGAGAAGAAAATTCTGTCATCGAAATGTATAGAAAAGATATTTGTCGATTCGATTTAAGACTCAATTATTTTAATAAATGATTTAATAAGTCTAAATAATCCAGTAAGAGTCTTGTTATCAGAAATTTTTTCTCAACAATTTCCTTTCCTTTTTTACCTATTTCTTCTATTGAAGAAGGATTCTGCAAGATTTGAACAATCCTGTCTGCAAACTTTTCTTTATCATAAGGATCGATCAAAAAGCCGTTTTCACCATCTTTGATTTGAAAGGGAATCCCTCCAGTGTTTGAAGCCACAACAGGTTTTTCCTTCCAAAGAGCCTCGGTTACTGTAAGTCCAAAACCTTCCCTTATCGACTTCTGTATTATAACTGAAGAACTTCTCTGTAACGCATTTACAACAATATTATTTTCACTTGTTATTAGTATGACATCTTTATTTTTTATCAAATCTTTTGCTTTTCTTTCTACTTTCTTATATACCATCCAACCTTCTGAGTCATCTGTTGCCATACTTCCACATAATACCAGCCTACAATCGACTTTTTTCTTTACGAGTTTGAATACTTCGATAACTCCCTCTGGATCTTTCCATTTATCGAACCTTGATATTTGAGCTATGAGCGGTTTATCCATAGGTATCCCAAACTTTCTAAGATATTTTGAAATTACTCTTTTGGGAATTGTTATATTCTTTGGTGAAAGAGGATCTATGGCAGGAGATATTATTCTCTGTTCTATAGGCAAATCTTCCCTTTTATATTTCTCATTAGAAACAATAACTCCATCATATCTAAGAAGAAAATTTTTCAGATATTCCCAAAGTTTATTATTTGGATTAGAAATATCTATGTGACATCTCCATATCCACGGTTGCCTTTTTTTATAGAATTTTATAAGAGGGAGCGGCTGGGGATCATGTATAATTAAAAAATCATGATCTATTCTACAATACGAAGAAAAATCTTGATTAGCTTGAACATATAATCTTTTTTTGATATCGCTAAGATGTAAAGGATCTCCTTGTAATGCGTTATGAAATTTCTTAGTTATTGTAAAGAAATCAGGAGTCCCACGAAGTATCCTCCAATCCGTGTCTATTCCTGCATTGTTCATAAGTGGTATAAGGGCAGAAAGCATCTCAGCTACGCCACCACCATAATAGGTGGAATTGATATGCAAAACATGTATTCCGCACAGTTTTTTTGCCTTTTTATGAATTTGAGAAATAACTTCATCCCCTACAATTTCTCTGTAGTCGTCTAAGTCCTTCATTGTTTCTTTCTAGCTAGAGAATTATTGATAAATATTTATGATATCTTTATGAACTAATTTATGTTCGAAGACCATTAAAAAATTAGGTTTTGCTATTATAGTCAAATTAGTTACTTGACATCTTCTGGAAAGAGTTTCTTTCCTTTTTCTGTGATTTCGATAGCACCTATTTGTTTGAACATATCCACGTTATCAATGACGTTCCAATACTCTGCAAGTTTACCATTTACGATTCGATAGATATCAACACCCTTAGAGGTTATCTTCTTACCAGTTGGGGGTAATCCCATAAATTCGCCTGTATGGGTCCCAGTATAAGAAAGACGAACCCACACCTTATCCCCTTCAGCAATGATATCTTCAATCGTTTCATGCCAATCGGGGAAGCCTGTGAAACCCATGGTGAATAATTGTTTGAGACCGTCTCGGTCGACTTGGTTGGTGTGGTCAACATAATCTGGTGCGATAAACTCGTCAAATGAGTCCAAGTTATGCTTATTATATTCTTCAATCCACCTACGAACGATAGACTTATTCTCTTCTAATGACATTGAACATCACATTTCCAATATTGTATTTTTGTACCTTTTTAACAATTGTCTTTGTGTGAAAAATTGGCTATAAAAAATTCATGTGTTCAAGTGTCACGTCTTTT
>JAKLZG010000070.1 GCA_024256165.1 Candidatus Methylarchaceae archaeon HK02M2 | reverse complement strand
CAGTAGAGAATGCAATAGAAGCGCATAATTTAATCATTGTCGCTGCACAATTATTGAAGGGTCCTGAGTTGAAGGGTGGAATTGTTGAAGCCACCCCAGAAAGAGTCGTACTCAGAACGACTGAATGTCCGACCTGGGAGTTGTATAACGAGTTTGAGGTAGATTCTGAGCATAGAGCTTGCGATCCCGCTTGCCAAATATGGACAGAAGAAGGAATTACGGCAGTTAATACTAAGATAGCTTTGAAACTCACAAAGGCACGACCAAGAGGAGACCTCTACTGCGAATTTGTCTTTGAGTTTAAGGACGAATAACCCTTAGAACTCCTAACGAATTAAAGATGACGACTTCTTTAACTTTCCTTTGAAAAAGTTGTTGGAAAACTTCTAAAAATTTTTTATAGAAGTTCTACACTGTACATGATTTTGGAAAAAATAAGAAGAGGGGGACACAGAATTATGCCAGAAAGGTTGATAGGCGATATAGAAATATATTATGAAATCACTGGTGAAGGTGAGCCGTTATTACTTGTTCATGGGTTAGGCTCTAGCACACGAGATTGGGAAGAACAAGTTCCTATTTTTTCTCAAAAATATCAAGTTATTACCGTGGATATTCGTGGGCATGGACAAACAGATAAACCTAAGGGACCATACAGTATATCAAAATTTGCGAAAGATATCGCTGAACTGGTGATGTCATTGGGATTCACTTCTGTAAATGCCTTAGGACTATCTTTAGGTGGAATGATTGCTATTCAACTCACAATTGATTATCCAGAACTAATTAAAACTCTTGTAATCGCAAATACAGATGCTGTATCTAGAGATCTTGCATTGCTTGAAAAAATTAAAAGTGACAGGATAAAAGCTATTAAATCTAGAGGGATGAGAGGCATGGGCGAAGTATTAGCTCCTGCCCTGTTTATAAAACCTGAGCATGAAGAATTACGTAAGAAGTTCGTTGAGAGATGGGCGGAAAATAATCAGGAAGCCTATATAAATGCTTTGAAATCAATCGCAGGATGGAATGTTGCTGACCAACTTCATACAATTAAATGTCCCACATTAGTTCTTGCATCTGATGAAGATTATACTCCAGTTTCTGTTAAAGAAGAAATGGTAAAGCAAATTCAGAATTCTCAAGTAATAGTTATTAAAGATGCCAGGCATTTTCTTCCTTTGGAAAGACCCACAGAGTTTAATGCTGCAGTTATGGAATTTTTATCAAAACACTAATTTTTTCCCAAATTTCAGGTTGCGATTGATTAACCCTTAGAACTACAAACGAATCAAAGATGACAACTTCTTTTGAATTGCAGTTCAAAAGCAAGCCTATCGAAGAAAAAATCGAATAAACTATTTACTTTTTTTGTCTTGTTATTTCTAAAAATTAATTGCATGAGTATTGAGTTTTAGTTAAAATAGCTACTATAAAGCGTTTTAATTTATAGTGTTGTAGAGTTTTAGAGAAAGTTATTTAACAAAGATAAGTTAATTTGATGCAAGGGGATTAGGGCATAATTGAAGTGATATGTGATGGTAGAAGATGTCAATCTTAGGGCAATTTACGAAGAGCTCAAGGTAATAAGAGATGTGATAAAAAAACTAACCGATAAAATCGAATTTATAGAGCTTGCACTAATTGGAGAAGAAGAGATTAGTATGGAAGACGCTGAAGAATTGGATAAACTAGCTAAAGAAACAAGAGAGAAAGGTGTTGAATGGGAAAAATTTAAGGCAAGGCTTGACTTATGAGTTTTAAAATCATAATACATCAAAAAGTAGCCAAAGCCTTAGTCGATTTGGAAAAATCTCATCAAAAAAGATTTGCTGATTTTTTAGAAACTCTAAAAGAGTTCCCACTTCCATATAAAAGATTCGACATTAAAAAATTGAAAGGATACGATCACCGTTTTAGAGTTCGTTTAGGAGATTTTCGCCTTGTTTATGAAATTGACAAAGAGGAAATGTTAGTTCTAGTTCTAAAACTTGAGAGAAGAAAGCATGTGTATAAATGACTTCAATCCCTAAGACACAATTTTTCAAAACACCTGCGTGAATTATTGATTAATAGTTGATATAGCTACGTAAAACTAATTTAACCAGTAGAATCGCGTTTTTTAGGATGAGATGGCGAAAACTCATTCATATATCGGATTAATAAGAATGCGATCACCCGAAAGCTTTATATTGATGACTCTACAAATTATACGGCGATATAATAATACAATAATATACAACCTATTTCTGTTTTTTTTGCGCTGGATATACCACCTATTTTTTCGTGCTGGAATTGTGTACGCCCATATGAACGAATTCACTTTGAGAGATGAAGTATGAGGTAAATTCGATTGACAAAACATACCAAACAGAAGCGCATTCTCGTTATACTATTTGTTGCTTTGTTTTTCGTATCTGCAAACATCCTTGTTTTCTGTACAACCGAAGTACAAGGTGTTGACATTGTAGAGTCCTTTGATCCTCCAGGAGAAGACCCAGATGGGTTGGCTTGGGATGGAAACTATCTCTGGAACGCCGATAACGAGGATCATAAAATTTACAAGCTCAATCCGTCCACTGGTGAGGTAGTCACTTCCATCGAATTTTCTCCAAAATGGCATCTAAGCGACTTGACCTGGGGTGAATCATCCCTCTGGGCGTTTACTGGCGATATATACAGGATTAATCCGTCTACTGGTGAGGTGATCAAATCCTTTGAGTCTCCAGGAAAGTACCACCCAGGAGGGTTGGCCTGGGATGGACAATCCTTGTGGCACTCCGATTATGAGGAAAATAAAATTAACAGGATTAATCCGTCTACTGGTGAGGTGATCAAATCCTTTGATTCTCCCGGAAATAACCCAGAGGGATTGGCCTGGGATGGACACTACCTCTGGATCGCTACAGTTTCACGTTCTTCGATGCGTTCCAATGCAATTATTTACAAGGTAAGCCCATCCACAGGTGCTGTTAAAGATTCCTTTTCTTATCCTGATAAGGGGGTAAGTGATTTGGCTTGGGATGGTCACTACTTATGGATTATCGACAACGATGACGATAAGATCTATAAAATTGATCTAGTGGCAGAATCGCGACCGAGCGTTGAAATAACCACTCCCAGTAGCGGCGATACGGTTCAGGGTATCATCACCATTTTCGCCTATGCCAAGGATGCCGATGGTATAGACAAGGTAGACTTCTACATCGATGGTTCCTTAGCGTATACAGACACCAACCCATCGAATAACATGTATGCCTACGACTGGGACAGCACCTCTGTTAGTAATGGAAAATGCACTGTTAAAATCACCGCATATGATAATTTTGGTAATACAAACTCAGATGCTATAACAGTCTCAGTGAACAATGTCGCCCTTGAAGAACCTATAGAACCGTATTGGGGCAACTTAAGAGTTGGTAATGAAATGCAGTGGTACCGGCCGCCAGTTTCTCCCGGTGACGTTATGTTCGGCGTTCATACCTACGAACTAGAGATTCTTGCGATTTATGAGAAAAGCTTAAAGGTCGAGTTCAATGGGAAAATAGACACCTTAACATCTGATGACCTCTGGCCTTGGATTTATCCTGAAGCTTTAATACAGGAGAATAACGACGTTATATTGAAGGAATATGAATATAACGGAAGTATTTACGTAGCGGCATATCTTATTCAGTATGATTCATGGGACCCGAAAACGTCTGAGAATCCTGCCTTCTCTTTAAACTGGCACAAACGTTATGAATTTTGGTGGGATTACAGCACGGGAATCCTTATTAAATATGAGATTACTCAGCGCGATTATGGTGTAGCAGGTGAACTTTCACTAAAGCATACAAATGCGAATCTGACTACTCCTGAAATGATACGGGGATACCAACTGTTAAACCTGCAAGGATTCCTGAAAAAGTACTGGATCGCCCTCGTTGTTATTGTTGCGCTCGTTTCTATCGTAATAGTGGTCTTATACAGACGCGCAAGACTCCAGAAAAAGAAAAACACATAAGCCGAATGAGTGGCGCTAGCCTATTTTGTAGTATCCACCACCTTGCTATGCCTCACAGCTCATCTTTGGAGCATGCCAACTATATAACCGTCTATAGATTTTTTTGAAGCGAGACTTCGTCAACTACATTATACTTGATTTTTAGTTAGAATAGCTACTATAAAGCGTTTAATTTATATAGTAGTGTAGC